>JANWJI010000189.1 GCA_025449515.1 Nitrososphaeraceae archaeon
CTAGTTAATCCATCTTGATAGAGGCTTGCAAGTACTCTTACTTCTTTTACATTTTCTTTATCAATTCCGTCCATCAAAAACTCTAAGGCCTCAATTCCGAAGTACCTATCAATCCATTGAATGTATTTTTTGCATTTACCTATAGTCTGTCTAAAGTGCATTCTATTTAAAGCAGGAGTCGTTTTTGTAATAGGCGGTAGGTGATTCTCTTGAGCCCACTTATGATATAACTCACCTGCTTTCTTGGCGACCTCATTTTTTAGTTTCTCATCACCAAAATACCTAGAGACTAACCGTGGATTAGTATCGTATGAGTGAGCGACAACTTTATCAAATTCCTTTATGAAGTGACTCTGAAAATATTTTAGCTCATTTGCTTGTGCGAATTCTCTTAGATCTTGCATATTTTCTATAATCTCACGCCATCCCTCTGTGGTGATGATATCTTCGCTTCCAAAAACATAACCCCCTCCATGACGATTATTAATCATTTTAATTATTTCAGAAAGGTACGCTAATTCTTCAGGCTCTCTAGATTTTATATCAGATTCCTTTCTTACGATATTTCCTATCTTACTATTAAGATATATACTGTATTTCCCAGTCTTAATAAGCTTGTAATGTTTCAGTAGAAGTTCGCCTGGTTCTGGTTGGTAATCAAAAGAGTTTGTGCCTCTAAGAAATTTTACAAGGTGAACGCAAAGAAGGTAAAATCCATGTAGAATTGGATCATCGTAACTTGTGATTTGACTCAAAAAAGAATAGTTACTAGTGAACCTGCGAATATTTAATCTAAATTCATCTTGTTTGACTTCTTCCATCTTCTCATATGCTAATATGATTGGACTTATAATCTGATTTTTTTCTTCTTGCTCTTCATCTGCTGATTTTATCGTATCATCAGCCCACAACTTGGCAAAATCTTCAATGTCTCTTTTTGTTATTATGTCATAGCTGATAATTTTATCATATAGTTTCCTTAGATATTCCGGACTTGTTTTATCTATTAGTTCAGTTGTTCTGTAGTATGGTTCGAATGCTGCCTTAATTTCTTTTTCATCGTTTTTAAACAGTAGTATAAATACATCATGTTTTTCATCATGAGTTCTATTGAGTCTTGATAAACTCTGGACTGCTCTGATTCTACTTAACTTCTTGTCAACATACATTGAATGTAACAGAGGTTGGTCGAAGCCTGTCTGATATTTGTCGGCCACTATAAGAAATTTGTATTCTGTTTTTTCAAATTCTTCACGGAGTTCTTCATCTGTCTTTGTTCCATTGATTTTGTTTTCATTCAGTCTTTGTTTTGTAGTTTCTTCGAATAAATCTCCCGAAAAAGCGACCAGTGTTTTGATTTCTTCATGGCCTATCTCTCGAAGATATTCATCAATTTTCTGTTTATATTTTAATGCTTGAGATCGTCTGGCAGCAACTATCATAGCTTTTGCTTTTCCGAGCAACTTGTGTAAGGAATGTTCCATGAAATGATTGACAATTACTTTGGATTTTGCCTCAATGTTGATTTCATGTTCATCAACGAATTGCATTATAGTGGCGAGGGCCTTTTTTGAATCGACAGCCCTATCCTCTGGTATACTCTTTTGAATCTGAAAATATCGTTTGTATGTGATTACGTTTTTTAAAACATCTAGGATATAGCCTTCTTCAATTGCCTGATTCATGGAGTATACATGAAATGGATGATGTTTACCGTCTTTTCCAGGGGTGCCGAATAAACGGAAGGTTTTGTCTATAGGAGTAGCAGTAAATGCATAAAAACTAATATTTTTTCTTGGACCACGTTCTTCGATGGCTTTTTCTAATTTATCTACAAAATCCTCTTCTTCGAATTCTGATTCTGTTTTCTTTGCGTCATCATTTAATGATAATACGCCTTTAACTTTAGTCTGACTTTTTCCGCCTTGAGAGCTGTGTGCTTCGTCAATGATTACTGCAAACCTATTCCCTTTGAGCGCATCGAGTTTGTTTAAAAGGTTATGAAATTTTTGTTGGGTTGTGACAAGAATTTTTCTTTCAGTTTTTAGGACATCGACTAATGTTGTTGTTCTTCTTACTGATTCCACAACCCCTGCTGTTTGTGCAAACTGTGAAATCGTTTCTTGAAGCTGCCCTACTATTCCAACTCTATCAGAAAGAACTAGAATAGAATCAAAGATTTTTTGATTCTGTTCATCATGTAATGAAAAGAGCTTAAATGCCAACCATGCTATGGTATTACTTTTACCACTTCCTGTTGAATGTTGTATAAGGTAATTAGTCCCAGTCCCTTTCTTTGATGCTTCGACAAGTTGTAATACGCAATCAAGTTGATGATACCTTGGAAATACCATATGCTCTTTTGTTGGGACACTGGCATCAACTACATCTTCTCTTTGTAAATGTACGAAATTTTTTAAAATATCTAACCAGATTTCTTTTTGCCAAATTTTTTCCCAAAGATATGAAGTTCTATATGGTCTATTATCTGGGTTTCCAGCACCATTATTCCTGCCTTGATTAAAGGGTTGGAATTTGGTCTTCTCCCGATCTAGCTTAGTAGTCATAGAGACTTCTCGCTGATCGATTGCAAAATGAACTAGAGTACGTTTTTTAAATTCTAATAGCCGAGCCTCGGGATCACGTGTCTGTCGGTATTGTTTCTCAGCATCTTTGAATGATTGTTCAGTCTCGAGATCCTTTATCTCAGCTGTCGCTATTGGCAAGCCATTAAGGCATAAAAGTAAGTCAATTTTTTCGGAATCCTCTGAATCGATTCCCGTCCCTCGTATTACAGTGAGGATATTTTGTTCGTACTGCTGTTGTCCCACTCGATTCAATGTCGAAACTGGTTTAAAAAAACACAATCGATCGAAATATCAGATACGTTAAGTCCATTTCTTAGAACATCTATTACTCCACGGTTATCAAGTTGGTCTTTGAGATTTTCAATGATAATGTATTCTAAATCGGAAGAATTATTCTTTTTGAGTATTTCTAATGAATCGGGTTGACTAATCTTAAGAAATTTTAAGAATATCCCGGAATCTATCGCTATTTTTAGGTCTAGATCACTCGGTTTTCTCTTTACATATCCGCCAGCTTCCAGCTTGGACAAGATGTGGTCTACGAAATGAGCTTCTTGTAGATTCATTGTCCAAGCATCTCCTATCTCAGATCAACCTTTCCAGTAACTAGAGTGGAAATTAATGTTTGACGATATTCCTGGAGTTGTTTATTCTGGGACTGAATTTTTTCTATTAATGAATCTATTTTCGAATTTTCTCTATTTAGAAAATCAGAGATTTGTATCTGTTCATTTAAATGTGGTAATAAGAGAGGCAATCTCATAAAGTCGTGCTCAGGAATTCTAGAGGAGTTTGGTCTAATTCCACGTAAATGTTTTGCATACTCACTGATGTATACATCACTTCGAACCAAATAATTCAGAAATTGTGGATCTATGATTTTTGAATTGATTTTATACACATGATAATCAGGACTTACAATACCTTCAATAGATGAGACCCCCAACCCACTATGATGTAACCACATCACATTTACAACTAAGTCATTGGGTTCGACAATGAAATATCTTTGAGATTCTTCTTTAGATCTTCCAGCATCGACGTGCTGTTTTTCCTTTTCTTTCCTTGCGTAGTAGCGTTTGTCGTCTTTTAACTGAAGCAGCATACCATATCGGAAGAAGTATTATTTCATTTAGTAAATCGAAATGAATCAACCATTTTTTGTATTGTTGGTAAATATTTAGAATACTGCCCAGGCTCTGCTTTGTATGTAATAAGATATGCATTATCTCCCTTTACGGTCCAAATCTGCATCGCCTTTCGTTCATGCTTCATACCGTCTGTTGCAGTAAATACTATCTTGTAGGCCATATTGCCTGCTAACCTAAAGTCGGTTGATTCTAGAAGTTTAAAATCGGGATGGTTCTGTGTCAAGTTTTTGATCTGTATTTTTGTTAGTTCACTAAGTGGCATGTTTTTTGATTTTAAATGTTCAACTGTTATGCCAAGACCTGCAGGATATGTATTTGTGTTACCTTCTAGACTTGGGAGAAAGGTAACAAGACCACCAGGATGTAATTCGTGTATCCACCCAGTAGGATATTCTATTTCTATTCCTAAGGTATTGTCCTGATATGTCAAGAAATTATTGTTAGAAGTTATTGAAGAGGATGCACCAAAGATAGCTGATACAGATGTTGCAGAGTAAGACGTATTCGAACTAATCGACAATAAGCAAACTAATGTCACTGCTAAAAATAGCAATGACATAATTTTGAATGTTTTGCAGCGATAAATACAAAAAAAATTACATCTACTTGTAAACATGATGGTTAGTAATCACTGTAATGATAATATAATCTTAGATAATCCTACAGAATATATTATTAACTTTAACATAACAATGCGGCTGCTTGACTGTCAGAGGTCAAATCTGAAATATATAATTAATGAAAAAAGATTACTTGTTTAAAAATCCAAATGATGATTGATATTAAAATGATAGCCAATACGAAGAAAAACACTCCTTTTGATATCATTTCCCAGACTCTTTATGAAAGTAGAAGATAATAACATACCTGTTCTCTTATCTACTTATGAAAATACTTCCTCACATTATGAGAAACATTAGTGAATTTAACATACCTCCTGGAAATTCTAATGGCTATGAAATATTGTATTTCGGTGTAAATCTCGTACTCATGTTTGATTATAGACTTGGTTTTGATGTACAAGTAAAGAATTCTGATGGCGAAATACATGTTCTAATTGTCAGTAGAAAAGATGTTTCCAAATGGAAAGAAAATCACGAAAGTTCTGAAATTAACTTGTATTACAGCAGAAGTGGTCTAAAGATTAATGATGTCTTTAAGCCTACTATAAGCGATGCATATGCATTTGTGCTAAACAATAGTAAATCCCCTGTTAGTCATGAAGTGAAACAGTTGAGTTACTTTGATTCATAATTGGCAGCAAGAGGTAAGGGAATCTCAATTAAGGGATCGTAACTAGGCACAATGGTAGGAAAGGATTATGGGATAAATAAATAATGGAAAATATGCTGTACTCCTCTCTCGTCAATAGTTCGTTGCTTTTGGCGACTTGTTTTTATCTGAAATCCATTCCCTCGGAGTTCAATGGCCAGTAGTATATGATTGTACAACCAGCAGATGATTATTTAGCCGCCAGAAGTCATGGCACATTATGCCGACATGACAGCGAACATGATGCTGGTGATGACGGCGATGAATCTACGTTACATCATCTCCTTTGTTTTCTGTTCCAATGGTTATAGAAGAGCATAACCAACACGTCGAAAAACTCAGGCGCGAGAATAGAATAGTTGAACCACCATCAGAGAGTGAAATGGTGAGAATACTAAAGGAACTAAAACATCTATTTTAACTTGACTAAGCTCCACTTATGAAAAATCATATAACGTGATGACCTAAGTAAAAGAATAACTTGTGGTAACTTTGACATATGTGGAAAGAAAA
>JANWJI010000190.1 GCA_025449515.1 Nitrososphaeraceae archaeon
ACATGTAGAGAACTAGTTACAACTCGACAAAACCATTATCTACGAAATTTGTCTGGTTATTAACCCATTTGCGTGGTTCGTTTTTTATTTTATTTATCTTAATTTATTGTCATTAATACTATAAGTGAGTGGATGTCCTTCAACTTAACAAGTGTATTAATTAGAATTATAATAACAACTTCAAGTCTTGCCAAGAAAAAGACTCAAACATATATGTCCAAGAAAGCAATATGCATTTACAGGATATAGTTTCAAATGTTATTGTTCCTAGATGCATTAACAGTAGTATGGAATAACCTTTATCCATACATCGACAGATCATTAAACGATCTTTTGAAATCTACAGTCGCCCTCTTTGTAGTCATAGACCCAATTGGCAGTGTACCTTTGTTTATTGCCCTTACTAACGGTATGAAGAGTAGTGACAGAAAGCGTGTATCAACTAGTGCCATAATTACAGCCGCATCATTACTCATAGTATTTGCTGTTGCTGGTACACAGATCCTATCTATATTTGGAATAACAATTTTCAGTTTCATGATCGCAGGAGGGGTCTTACTATTCATAGTTTCAATTGAATTATTGACTCACGGCGCATGGAGATTTGGACAGGCTGGCAGTAACGAGGATTCAGGAGTAGTTCCCTTGGCTTTTCCGCTCTTAGCAGGTCCAGGTGCCATCACTTCGGTAATAATTTCATTTCAATCATATGGTATAGTAATCACGATGCTTTCTATTGCTATTGTGATTGGGATTACATATGTAGTACTACTTATGATAAATCCAATCTATAGACTATTAGGCAGGCGTGGATCTACAATAGTAACTAGAGTATTTGCAGTTTTTATAGCGGCGATCGCTGTTCAATATATAATTGTAGGAATTAAACATTTCATTTAACAAAATGAACATTGATATGTGAGTTGAATATCAAAGTAACATGGACCGATTATGAGTGTATTTATCAATAAAAGTATTTATTATTTTTAGTTCCCAGAGCAAAATGGCTATAACACAGAATGATAGTCAGTAAATCCATATTGAATTCAATAATATAATTGGTGCAAAATTATATCAAATCTTTTCGTGAGTGTTATAATCAGTAACAGGTAAAAAATATGATCAAGATCAGTTCCTGCACCCCATAATTTATTTAATTAGTTAATAAATTAGCTAATTGATGTCTCTCGATTGAAAGTCCTGCTCTAATGGTTGTTGGGAAAATGGCTCCGGCTTTTCGTACAAAGGCTTCCCAGTCTCAGTCTCAGTCTCAGTTGCCCGTCTTGGAATTTTATAAACCCATTCTTTACCATTTTTAGTTCTTACCAACTTTTTTCGATCAGAATAACGAGATAAATAGGTTGAAATTATACTTAGTTGTGTTTGCTCCTTGAATTCATGCTCGTATATTTCTAGTACATCAGATGATGTGAAGGAATTGTATGTAAATTGGTTCTCGACGATATCCCATATTCTGGCGCCAATCGATGCTAAATCTTTCTTGTAAGGTTCTGGACTACGATAATCATGATTTACGGGATGATTTACGGGATCAGGACTTTTATCTTTACCTCTTGCGTCAAGCATATCCATCAATTCAAAAACCTTCATAACTTTACTTTTCGATATATTGCCTTCTAGTGAAAGATTATATTTACCTCCTTCCTCGTCTTCCAATTCAATTTTTATCCTTCTTTTATCTAGGCCCAATTCACATACTTTACTTGCAGATTACTTAATAGTTAAGCAATTAAACCTGATAGTAAAAATAGCCATGACAAATAGGTTAGCTTTTATTAGCTGAATTCCTATCGAAAACAGCTTGCGCAACAGCACGCAAATTAGTCGTCATTTCATTACACAAACTGTTCACAAAGATCTGGCTTTTGACAGCTGTTTTAACATACAAAAATAATAAATCTATCTATGGTATATCAATACGAATTGTTTAATGTATGAGAGTCGCATCTTACAGAGAAATGTTTTTCTATTCTGAATATTAGTAAAAAATGAAATCAATTGGAAAAGCAGAGGAGGCCAACAGGGGTAACTATAATTGCCGTCTTCACTATAGTTGGTGGCATTCTAATATTCATAGGAGGGGTATCTCTGATTGCATTATGGGTCTTGATTTCAGTTGCTCCAGGCAACCTGCCTCTAACCGCAAATACAAATGATACCTCTCACAGTATAACCCAATTTTTTGGGACCTTCTCGGTTGTTATGGGTTGCGTATTTTTGGCAATGGGTATCGGATATCTCACCATGTTTTATGGTCTGCTCAAAGGAAAGGAATGGGCATGGCTTGTAACTATAGTCTTACTCATAATAGGAATAGTCATTCAGATAGTGTCGACTACATCTGGAGGTGTATTTAATGCGTCTGTGATTAATAGAGACGAAATCAATAATAGATCAATTATTTCCGAAATCACTATTAGCATAATAGGAATAGCAATCAATATACTTATAATATATTATTTGTTTAGACCACACGTCAGAGCATACTTTGGCAAAATTACATAGTTGATATGGAATAAAAAACCGTATTAACGTCCTTAGATGTTTATCTGCTAGAATGATGAAAGTGCAGATATGCAGATGAAGGTGATGGGCTATGGGAATTAAATCAGTCACTCAAACAACGCGAGAAAATATAGTACCATAATATGCCACAAATATCACATATCATCTCGACCCTTTCTCAGCCAAGTTATAGGAATTCTGGAGAAGACAGCTATAAATTGGTCATCAAACTCCCTGATAATATAAAGAAATCCGTTAGGCCATATTCTATCCAGCTATTTCACTCATTAGTGTAGGTAATACATTCCATCTTACACAAAATCCTTATCCAAAATACTGTTGCCATGGATGTACATCAAATCTTGCAATATCATCACATTAGCTGCCTTAGACTGAGTTACTCAGTTTGGCAAGATGATTTTATCTTCCAAATCTAGATAATATATCATTTTGGCATCACAATGACTATTTAAAAATGGTGTATAATCAGCGGCCATGTGTAAATCAGCGTAACGAAGTCTGCGAAATACGCTAATAGAATGCTAGTTCTTCCATTTTGTTTTGTCTCTAACAGTTAAAAAATAATCTACGTGAAGTTTATTGCTCGCTCAATTTCTACTCATCTAACACCATAGCAATGGGTTTCAATATCGAATCTAAGCATCCAAAATATCCTATATATTGAATCCTTCATCCGTCAGGTAGAGAGAAGGTTACGGAAGATCTTTAATAATCTTCATTCCTTCCTCACCTGTAAATGCCCTCAAGGTTGTGGTTCTCACATTTCCAGCTGACCCAACCTTGAGCATCAGAGACATTGCTACTTCATCATTTGGGACATCTATAATAATTACCACGTCATATTCACCGAAAGTATAGTAACCTCCAATAAATTTTCCACCTGCTTTTTCGACCGATGCTTTAAAGGAACTGTAACGGGCTGAAGATTCTTTGATCTTGCTAATGCCCTGCTCCGTCCACTTTATGAGTAAGATATAGTGTGACAAATGTTAGTTAGATAGACAGGCTACTATTTATATATAATATATATAAATAGGCAGGTCATCTGCCAGCAATACTGGAAGATATGCAATCAAGTAAATTTTGTGGAGTTTTTATTGATGCTAGTATTAATCTCCTACTGCTTCAAACAACCAACTGGTGTTACTTCTATTTAGATGATCCTTTCAGAACTTTTCTCTACGTTTGTTATATGAAATAATGCTCTATCAAACATGCCAGACATACTTTCCATCGCTACTGGGACTCGAATACAACCAATTTAGATTTGCTCGTTTGAGTTTCAGCGGCGATATTTTTGGCTGACAGGCTAGAATTGACTGTTGATAGGACATCTTAATCCTATTCTTTCTCATCTTTAAGTAGTTTGTAAATTCTCTCAATAAATAAATCAAACTCGGTATTGTCTTCACGATTTGTATGCCTTCTTTCTGACAAATACCAACTTAGGCTAGCATAGGTCCACTCTAATTCTTTCTTTGAGACATGGATGCTAATAATTCTTTTCATAGCGCTTTCGTATCAATAGTAGTTACATTTAGCCCATCTACTTATAGGATTAGTAACGAAGTTCAATATCATTCATTACCACATACTATACTCTACATGAAACTACAATCCCCGGGGCCCACGATCCTCGATAGTAACGTTTTGTTCATCTTGATGTGAAGTACTATTTATAAATAAAATGTTTCTTAATATTACTTATGGGAAAGTGTTCTATTCTATTTTTTATGTCGCAATTTTATATAATCTTCAGATGGGGATAGGAATAATGTTAAATTGTTCTGGAAAGACAAGCCCGCGAAACCTAAAATGCAAGCTGAATGTTATAAGGCATCATAAATTTGGATAGAACGAAAAGTATGACGCTGCCTTTGGATTATTATAAATATACATGCTTGCGTTATCATTTTTATCTACTGCTATTTCTAAAGTACAACATCCTACGCTAACTCAACCATTTATCCAGACAATAAAATATAGAAATCTAGTATTAGACTTGGGGAATGGGATAAAAACTAAAGCTCAATTGAATGTTTAGAAATCTACATGGTTGTGGATACATTGTACCATCATCTGTTGATATATCGTGTTTTCAATATTTTCTAATCAGTGATTTTATAAACTGTTCAGCCACAAGCATATTCCTTTCAATGGAAAGACAAATACCAAGAATTGTTTTTTCGGTTGGCTCAGTAGCTATCCATAATCATACATAATTGCTACCACATTTTAGAAGCGTTAAAAAATTATGCCTTCATGCCCTTATACGGCAGGAATAAACGGTGGCCTGTTGATGTTTGTAGGCACATCTTGATTGTGATGCTGAAGTTCAGCTGGCTGGGATGATCTGGAGGATGTCAAAGGATCACTTATATTATTTGTGTGTGGAATTAAGTCAGTAGAGTTTTGTAATTTTACACTCCATACTGGTACTATTCCGTCACTAGATTCCGATCCTTTAACAAAGAGCGCTTAGAACCATGCATTTTCGTAGCCATGGAAAGTTCCTACCCTTGTCACGAATTCTGCTGACCATTGCTGAGAACAATCTGAAGCGGAGTGGATTCCAGTTCCCTGTAATAGTGTAATAGTTGGTGTGAGAATTTTGGGGAGACATGTGTAGCATGAGCATTGATCACAAAATCTTTTGCAGCAGAACAGCTATCGTTAGGACTTGCTAAAGGATCATCATCACCGTCAGATGTTCCAAGCATTGCAAGGTTTGCAACATCACGAGTATTACTATTATTGGCCAAATAGACTCTTGCATCTAATCCACCCTTGCAATGAGCAACAATATTTACTTGATAACAA
>JANWJI010000191.1 GCA_025449515.1 Nitrososphaeraceae archaeon
GGAAAACAACTAATTCGATATCTTTAGTGATGGCAATAGCATTGATCGCTACAATGGTCGTCGCGGGTGGAATGACAATTATTACTACAAAGTATGTATTTGCACAAGGGGGCGAGAAAAAGTTTACCGCCAAACTATCAGGTAAGAACGAGGTCCCACCTAAAATTACTAAAGCAACCGGGACTGCTGAATTCACTTTGAGCAGCGATGGAAAGACAATGACATACAAAGTGGATGTTAAAGATATAGATAAGGTTACAATGGCCCATATACATCAAGGTAAAACAGGTGAAAATGGTCCTGTTGTTGTAACTTTATTCAAAGCTGCAACACCTACTGGTCCTAAGAATGGACTGCTGGCACAAGGTAATATTACTTCTGATAAACTTGAAGGACCATTAAAGGGAAAGCAGATTTCAGATCTTGTCAAACTGATTGAAGATGGTAATACATACTCAAATGTTCATACAGAACAGAATCCAAAAGGAGAGATTAGAGGACAAATATCGAAATAAAACAACCCTACTTATCCTTTAATTTCACCATTTTTTGTATCTGACAATATTAATATCAATGAATGGGAGAGTTAACCAGTATAGTCATGAACAACACTCTGAAATAAGGCCAGTATAAGATGTTTCAATGCCTGCATTTTTGGTTAAAATAACTACAATAAAGGTGGAACCCTCTCAACTAGTCATGTAATGAAAATTCCTGACAAGATTGTATATCGTGAAAATCAGATTATCAATCAAAAAGCTCCCTATATCCCCAGATGAAGAGGACTTTGAATTCAATATTATTTAGTTGTAGGACGCACCTAGTAAGGAATAATTAAGGATAAGAGTTGAAGTCATAGATCTCCTTGGAAATTGAATAGCAAGAGTCATCGAAGGTTAATAGTTGTAATTATTGCTATTGTGTTTGTGAGTATAACCATAGCTATTTATCTTTATTACGCTGGAATTACGAGACCTACTGCTTCCACTACCATACCACCGAAATTTAACATACGAGAGATCTATCCCACAAAAGTTGGTGGAAGAGAATGGTTTATCAATATGAATGATCCGACAAGTGATGGGATATTTCATCCTGGTTCCCAAATTAGTAAGCAGGCCGATGGTTCGTGGCAAATCGAAGGTAGACAGACGAATAGCAAATTTGGGAACGAGGTGAGGATGGGCGTCTATACTCCTCCAGGCAAAGAACCATGGAAAAACGTAGAGATAACCGGGTATGCTAAAGTTATATCAGCAAATTCTCTTTCTGACGATCATTTAGATTGGTATGCTAGAGGAGGTATACACACCCCTGACGCTCCATGTGAAGGTTCTGCCCTGAAAGGCTGGTTAAGTGTTAGCGGGATTGCATCTTGGGTAAAGGAGATATGGTTTCCTGGTGGTTATACTGATCAGAGAGATATGGTTCATGCTACTAGTGATGATAATCCGATCCTAGGGAGATGGATCGGTTGGAAGGTGATTATGTATAATATAAATAACGACAAAGCTGTAAAAATGGAATCGTATTTGGATGATCAAGATAACAACCATTGGAAAAAGGTGACTAGCCTAGTAGATGATGGTGGTAGGTATGCTAGAGCACCAGACGAAGATTTCTATAGTGCTGGCCGCGGAAAACCCAAAGATTATATAATCACAAACTCTGGCCCGGTAGCTACATTCAGATCCGATAACATGATCTGGGACTTTGCAGATCTGAGCATAAGAGAAATTCAACCTCCTAAATAACATAAGTATCTCTATTTACAATCATAAAACAACTCCTCTCTCAACAATTAGAAGCAAATTTGTAGATAAATAATCTGACCCTTAACTCAATTATGCTAGATTCAGGGATAATTTTTGATCCTGTTTGTAGAACCTTATCAAAGCCAAATTCGATCGAAATGCCAATGATACATATGTAATTAGTAAGTCAAACCCGATCTTCCTAAACAGCCATGAAATGGACAAAGGCTATTACTTTCCAGAGGTATACGAATTACTTGAAGAGTCTGGGTATACAATTCACATCAGATTAAGAGGTGAAGAAAGAAGCAACAATAAAGAAGAAGTAATACCAAAATACAGAGCTAGACGATGGGTTGTTGAAAGGACCCATTCTTGGATGAACAGGTTTAGACGCTTGTTAATAAGATGGGAAAAGAGGATAGAGAACTATGTCGGAATGCTACATCTTGCTTGTGCTTGGATCACTTACAGAAGAGGAGGACTTTTCGCATAGACTCTTAGTTATATTTCAGATACAGTAAATAAAACCTGTAAAAAATTTGTTGAACAATAAAATCTAACAAAGTATATATCATATTTACTTATAGCGGCAACAAATTCAATTTGCTTAAATAATCTATAAAAGCAGATAAAAATATTCTGATCCCAAACATCTTAATGGAGTCGATGAAAACTAAGCCAACCAATTCAGTAGTCCTTCTGCTTCAACTAGTGGCATTACTTGTCCTTACATTATTCATTACAATAAATCAAAGTCATGAAGTAAATGCTAATAATAATAAAAGGTTAGATCTAGCATGTCTTACAACGAATCCGTGTCTTGGAGGATTGTGCTTGGGGAAGCATTGTAGTACTGGCATTTCGACTCAACATAAAAATGATAATGATAGGAATGATATTAATAAGATGTTAGATAATCAATTGCTAACAACAACCAATTTACCTTCAACCGAAGGACAAATGACATTCAGCAATCCTATTACGACGTATTATGGTGACAACAGTAATTGCGAGGTAACGCCTATTGCATCTGTTACTATTAGTGCGCCTACAATAAATGATGATAATAAAAACATGCCTATCAATACCATAGATAATAATCTAGAAACAAAATGGAGCGCAACAGTCTTTGGAACATATCTTCAACTTAATCTACATAGTGTAAAGAAATTGTGTAGCATAGACGTTGCCTGGGATAAAGGCGATAGACATGAGAATAGTTTCATGATATCAACTTCAAAAGATGGTAAAACATTTACTGATATTCTTAAAGGAACTAATTCTGGCTCTAATAACGGATTTGAAAATTATGACATTGTCTCACAAGTAGATGCTAAATATGTCAAGATTACATTCTATGGTAGATCTGGGCAAGGCAATAATGACAGTGATAATGACAATTCTGTAAAAGTTTCAGAAATGAGAATAAATACCGTAGCATCAATATGATATCTCGGAATCGTTACTTGATTGATTAGCTGATAAAATATGACTAATCTTTCAGCTTATTCTTAATAAAAACAATTCTGTCTTAGGAAGAGATGGTATATCAAAAATAGACAAAAGGGCTTGAATATATGCTTGCAAATTAAAATCATTCATAATACTCTTTCAAGATACAAGTTCTAACAAAGAGGAATATATTGTGATTAGAACAGATCGTAAAAGAAATACTTCGTTTATTTAGAAGAGGAAAGATGTCTGATGTAGATATTTACATAATACTATTCTAGACAAAAATAACAATTATGTTTCTTTAGAGGTCAGAATACAGATGATAAAGACGTAAGCTCAAGATGATATTGATAGTGACAATAGATCACTGAGTGTACGTAAGCTGATGATTTCAAGTGTCGATTCGGGATAGCGGCCTAATGATTTGACCTTAACTAACTCGTTGAAGCATAATAAATATGTACGTCAATTCCTAAAAGTTTTTCCTCTAGGATTTTAGTCTTATTTTGATGTATAACTAAATAAAGAGGGGGATTTTTTCAATTATCATTCTTTCAAGTATTAATACGCCAGAATAAATGATGGTGATGGTGGTGGAAGAAGAAGTGGCTGCCTCCAGCAAATGCATTACTCGTTAGAACAGGTGTCGTATCTACAAGAGCTAGTGCAGCTATTATCGCTGTCACTGCAATAATTGTAGAGGGTCAAGTTTTCATTTTACTATTATATTATTGAATGAGTATATTAGTTTAAATTAAGAAAGTGATTTAATCATGTTATTACGTAATTCTCATATTCTTATTAACATCGTCCGATTAATAATATACTAAATCAGAGTGTTGAAGATGTTAGCTGATCGTTTTATTATAATTTATATATTTTCTTCTGTCATTATTTCTTATTGCATCTACAAACCAGTCTGGCAGCATATCGCTATTCTTTCTTATAAAGTATTCAAAGGCAGAGTCTAAAACATATGTTTTTGCCCAGTCATCTTTAGATCTTACTGATCTGCCATAGGCTTGAACTAATCTTACGGCTGTTTGCCAATAATACCATTCTTGATCTTTTTCTCTCTTTGCATTAATCCATCTATCATTCTTGTTGGGATATGGAACCTTGGTTATTATTTGGAATCTTGATAATTCGTCTTTTAGATCAAGCCCAGTGTTTAAAGAAGGAGATATTAAAACAGTTGGTTTTTCTTTAGCTTTAATTGTATGCTCTTCAATGATTTCTTCTCTTTGTATTTCCGGATCTGTAATAATTAATCTTCTCGAATTTTCAGTTGATAATCTATCTTTGATAAAGTTTAGTTGTTCATAAGAAGTTGTATGAATAATCCCTTTATCATTCTTGTGTATCGACATCAAATTATCGATAGTCTTTGCAATGGCTAATTTGACTTCATTTAACTGAAGATTATTGAAATTGAGATAAGCTATATTCAGAGGATATATTGGTCTACTTTCAACTGGAAACAGAGAAGGAATCTTTATGAATTTTACATTATCATGAGATATTCCAACACTTTTACAGAATGCCTTGTGATTTAGTATTGTTGCACTCATTATCAACGTCCTCTCACATTTTTCAAATACCAATTGACAATACTTTGATACATCCAGAGGCTTAAAATCGACTCTAATTACCTCATAATTATTATTTCGTGTTTCCTCTTTCTGTATTTCTGATACTATCCAGTTACTTGGATCTGCCAAGATATTATTTATTGTTCTAGTAAGTCTGTCTAAATCCCGTATAGCTTCCACAGCAATTTCTTCGATAATTCTAGGTGCAGCATCCCGTAGTCTATTCGAAAAACTAACATATTTCTTAGATATTTCCTCATCACTATCAAATAAATCAGGTGCAGAAATTATTCTTTTTGATGTTCTGTTACTTGTATTCTTTTTTTGTTTAGTATTTGATGTGTCAAATCGGTATTTAATCTTACGTTCTAATGCTAATGTTTCTGTCAGTGATTCTTCTCCGAGCAGCTTTAGCATATTAGTTTCAATATCGATCAGAAATTCAATCCATTTTCTAACATCATTATAACCATAGTCAACCATCTTAAAATTTTGGATATACCTTTTCCATCTTTTCTTGTAAATCGATAACCCTCTAAATTTGATAATTTCAGTCTCTATTAAATGTCCTTCATCTAATACCAGTAGTTGTCTTGTAGGTAGTACTTTTTTGTTTGGTAAAAGAGCCAAAAAATTGGAATAATTAAATATGGAGTGACTGGCGGTTAAAGCAGTATTAAGCTGATCAAAATATCCACATGGTCTCCATTGTATATTTGCCGGACTAGTTTGAAAGTTCTTAATATGGAGCCATTCTAAGTAGTCATTTTGATAATGTAGTCTGGCATCAGATGAAATCGATATTCTTTCTTCCCTAGTTCCTTTCTCAGAAACTTTATAATCTTTTAAAAAAGTTCTATATTTACAGCCGGCATCTTTAAAATCCTTGTTCGTCATACAAGGACCGTATTCGACAGAGAGGTGACTACATTCATTATTTGTACAGATATTACCGATTCTAGTACAAATTCCACATTTGTAGGTCTGATTTATAACAAAATCTTCCTTTACCAAACAAGGAAAGTTATTCTTTCCTTTTGCTAGCTTCAAATAAGGGAAATCGTTTGAATATTGTCTTTGTAGATCTTTGGTGGAAGTGCAAATATAGCTAGAGCCCATAGTCAAAGCAACTGCTACAGCCACTGCACTTTTCCCAAATCCTGTGGGTGCTTCAAGGATTACGTGTTTGTACCCTGAATTATATGCCTCAGCTATCTCATTTAGTACGAAAGGTTGATTCTGTCTCTTGTCAGAATATGGAAAATTGTACATCAAGTCAGATAAACGTACAATCGTCAATTCAGAACGTTTTGTACTCAAAACCTAGATCAAAATTGTTTAGTGGGTAATAATTATCTTTAGTTCTAAATGCTAGTATATACCATCTTTTAATATTGGTTTCACGCGCATCTAACTGTCGATGTCGACTGAAATAGGATATACAGATCAAAGCGAGGCATATAAGAATTTCATAAATAGTGTGGATTCGCCAGCAACAAAACGCAACTATCGTACAGTATTTCCTTTATGAAATTCTGCAAGGTAACAAAATATGAATCTATGTTATTACTCGAAGTAAAAAATTAGAAGGTTTGATACGAGACTACATTATTCACTTGAGAAGACAAAAAATTATCCTCAACCGCTGTTGCAATGTATCTATCAGCGATTAGTCATTTTATGAAACGAATGATGTAATCTTGAGATGGAAAACTGAAAAAATTCATTGGTAAATTAAAGCCTGTTGTAGAAGACCAACCCTCCACTAGAGAACAAATTAAAACACTATTAAATGCAGCACCTCCTAGAGATAAATGCATTATTTTGATCATGATTTCAGCCGGTCTTAGAAGGGGAGCCTTATCCTATCTACGAACAAAAGACCTCCAAGAAATTGACAAATATAATTTGCATAAAGTCGATGTCTATAAAAGAGAACAAGAACAATACAGCACTTTTTGCACTCCTGAATGTGTTATATGCTTCTTTTCAAATCGTTTATTATAATACTTTGACAATGCGTCAACTAATCCTAAGGGGCTCATTTCTTCAGCCAGATCAGACAGGTCAATAAAAGTCGAATTTCTTTTGTAAACTCGAAGCATCGCCATTAAGATATATAATTGTCTATTTAACTCATCTATACAACGATAATTGAGTCGATATGATAATTAAGTATTACATGTACTTGTATTGACAGCATATAACATTACTGTTATCAAAGGATATATGTAGAAATGAGACCAAATTTTGGTCTAGTTCATGAATATGGATTAACTCAATATTCTATACCAATTAATGCTTTGTTGCACAATTCGTTATGTTATAAGTGATGCTAGTTTGACCAATCTGCATTTAGCTTACCAATAGCAATTATGTAATATGATTGACTGGCCTTCATATAATCAATCACTAGTAAGACGTGGTCAAGTACTCTTGGATTTTGATGTACTTGATGGATGGGATCATGAATTATCTCAGAGTCTTCTCATAGAATGTCCAAGAAATGTAATATCAGAAATGCTGTTAGAGGTATTCATGGAAATTCCATTCATTAGATTAGCTGAACCCTCTTCTAGATTTGCTTTAACGTCTCTTATCATAGCTGTGGAAAGCACATTTATAGATACAAAGCTCGCGGCAAGTAAAGATGTTAATATAAGAGACACGAGAAGAACAAAAAGCTTTGATCTTATTTTCATGATTTGTTACCTTGTACATTAAGATCTATATTGTACATTAAGATCTATATTTGTACTGAATAAAACTACCGGATAAACGAGCCTTGCGTCATGAAATATCCAAATGTGGCAATTCCCAAATTAATTCCCAAATTATATTCTATGGAACATGGAACCATAATAAGAGAAGAGACACATTTAGACAATGACTGCATTTGAGCAAGATACTAAGCAATTCACACAAGACGCATGTCCTCTTTTTGTCTATCTCTTGTGTCTTATGTAGAGCAGGCAAGACTAAAAACCTGACCTATGTAGAAACCTGAATCGGTCTCTTTCCGCAGTCACAAAGCGTGCTCGTTCTACTGATAACAGAGGTATGCCAAATTTATAAAAAGTGGTGGTGCTGTGTTCCTTTTCTTAGCCCAAAAAAACTAGCTGAATGCGGCAAGGAATGATTAAACTGGTGCTGAATCTATTAGAATGGATGGAATACTTCAGTTAATAAGTTAATACGTACTTGCTCCAACTCTTTCACCCTCTCATTGAAGAATTGTTCAGTTTTATCTAATAGAAACCTCCAGTAAGCAATATCATTGGCGTTATTATGTTGGGTAATACCTAAGAGTTTGGAACAGATTCAACCATCATTTTTGTCAGTATTCTGAAGATATTTTCGTTCCTATGATTGAACCTGAA
>JANWJI010000192.1 GCA_025449515.1 Nitrososphaeraceae archaeon
AGCTATTTGATACGAGCATAATTAATGCAGGTGAATCAGCCAAAGTCGATACTTCCAAACTAACTTCTGGACAACAATATCCATTTCACTGTACTGTACATCCTTACATGACTGGAACACTGAAAGCGACATGATCTACAGGTCTGAAATTCTCTGCTTGTCAAGATACTTTCCTTATCTAGCATAATATCCCTATTTCTTTTGATGTTTATCGGGGGATACGTTAGTGCATCAGGCGTTGGATTAACTTGTCCCAAATGGCCACTATGCCCTAAGGGCTTGATTCCTATGAAGGAATTCGTAATAGAATACTTTCACAGAACCGTCGCGATAACTACATCACTACTCATATTTTTAACCATGATATCGATCATAAGAGCCCGCAGAACCACTCCTAATTCTATTCAAGTTTCCTCGATTATTGCTGCCTGTCTGGCAGTGGTCCAAATAAGCCTGGGTGGAATTGTGATTGTTGAGAAGCTACATGCATTGTTAGTAACCATACATTTGGGAGTAGGTCTGGCACTTTTTTCAATGACACTAATGCCTGTTCTTTATGCTTACGGGGTGATCAAGTTTAATACAACCAAGGATTCCATTTCATCACCGGGTCGTACAGATAACATTCTCAAAAACGGAGAGGAATCCTCTGGTCCAGGAACGATTGGGAAGTCGTAGGTGTATCAAGTTGTTCACATAGGTGGGCTGATATTTATCCTACTAATAAAACACCCTCGAGTTCGAACTACCTTTTGATGTTTGTCGTATTCTCCGCAAAATATATACTGTCGTGTAATATTCCAGTTGTCTATGTGGAGAGTTTTGACGCCACCAAAGATCGTTTTTGGTGAAAACGCAGCTCAAAAATTTGAATACCCGAATAAATCATTAATTATCACCACTACTACTCCAGATATTTACAATAAATGGATCGAGTATATAGGAATCAAAAACTATGAAATATATGATAAAGTAACCCCGGATCCGTCAATCGAAATTATAGAAAAGATACAGAAGGAATTTGAAGGGAGAGATATATCGGCTTATGTTGGATTAGGCGGGGGTAGTTCCATGGATGTCTGTAAATATCTCGGCAAATTGACCTCCATTCCAAAGATCCTCATACCAACTACCTTTGGGACTGGCGCCGAGATGACGACTTATGCTGTAGTGAGTTTCGACCACAAAAAGAGGCTGCTCCAGGACGAATCTTTCCTGGCAAATGCTGCAATAGTTGATCCATATTTTCTGCCCGGAACTCCCTATCCAATTATGAGGAACTCAGCATGCGATGCCGCCGCCCAAGCGTCCGAGGCATATGATAGTAAGATTAGTAATCCATTTACTAAGTTGTTTTGTAAAGAAGCATTTGAAGTCCTTGAAGATGCAATTGTTAAGGAGAAACATAATTTGCTTCCGTACGGCGCGATGTTGTCGGGAATCGGATTCGGTAATGCCTCTACCACATTGGGACATGCGCTGTCTTATGTTTTTTCGAACGAGGGTACTCCACACGGATACGCGCTATCAGCATGCACGACAGTGGCTCACAAGTTCAACAAGTCTGTATATTATGAACGATTCAGGAAGATTTGTCAGAAGCTACAGTTCGATCCGTTAAAGCTAAAATTAAATCTCGATGATGCTGCAGAGGTAATTCTGCCAGACAAGGGACACCTTGATAACAACCCTATAGCTGTGACCAAACAGGACATTGTTAAATGTCTAGATGAAATCGTAAATTCAAACCCACTTGCTTGATATCCAGGAATCTATGAAGAATTTACAATGTGTTTTTCATTAATATTCCCATTCAAATGTAATAATCGTAAATCCCTAAGATTACGTTTCTTAGTGGTATTGTTGCCGGATCTTTTGAAATTCAAATCTCATATCGCAAGTTATGGAAATGGTATGATTTTTGATGTTTTATTCGACAGGGTTTTTCTGACCGGCGAATATCATGAATAAAGTATTGCATGGATTTGCACTACACGGAGGACTGGTCCACTTGAAGGAGTCGTCGAATATCGCTCCGCGAACCTCCTTTCTAGAATAGAATGATTGATCGTGTAGGTCTGCAAAAGTTAGATCAAGGCACGACGATTAAAAGAATTTTGGTAAGCTCTAAAAAACGAGAAAGTTCTTTTTGAATCCGTCTTTAAATAATCCTGCTTAATCTCAGAAGGGCATCGGGCAAGAATTGTAATATCGCTCGCTAAAATTTCACCTTGTCATCGGGTACAATAACACGGAATCGTGCAACCCTATCTAGACCTCTGGTTTCGTTGAGTCGATATACTATTCTTTGGTCGGTCGTACAAAAAGCTTATTAATAAATTCTTCGACAGCTGGATTACTATATGAGAATCGGTATAATTGGCGGTACAGGTGGAATGGGAGAGGGGTTTGCTCTCAGATGGTGTCAACAACATAATGTTATCATAGGATCGAGAGATGCCGCTAGGGCTACTGAATCGGCCAAGAACTATTCGAACATTGCGAATACCATATATGGTAACAGGTTCAAAGCTTCTATTACCGGGGATGAAAATATTTCATTGTCAAGCCAGTCAGATATCCTTTTGCTATCTATTCCTTACGATACAATTATTGAAACTTGTGGGAAACTGAAGGAGGTTATAAATGACAATTGCATCGTGGTATCACCCATTGTACCAATGACTAGGACTGACGCAGGATTCGCCTATATTCCTGTAGAACAAAATTCGAAATCTGCGGCTGAATTAGTAGCAGACAATCTTCCACCGAGAACCAGAATCCTATCTGCTTTTCACACAATCTCTGAGACGAAATTGAAAAAGGTCGATATGAGTCTGGAGGCGGATACATTCCTCTGCGGCGATGACCACGCCAATGTGACAATTCTCAGTAGACTAGTTTCAGAAATAAAAGGTTTGAGACCGATCTATTTGGGCCCTCTATCGATGAGCTACCAGGCTGAAATTCTGACACCTATGATACTGAATGCGGCTAAGAAAAACAAGTTAAAGAATCCTGGCTTGAAATTGGTGGAATAACCAGTGAGATTTGATCGAAGTGATACGAGTATTCGTCAACGCAAGAACTGGATGACTGCGATGGGTGTACTCTTTATACTCATGGCAGCTGTTATAGCTCTCAGAAACCTGTATTTCATCACCACGAACTTTTCACTTGAATCGGCATTAGAACGATATACGAACTCAGAAGTTACAAACGAGAAGTTTGTGGTAGCAATGATAATTGGCGGATCGATTTTGATCTGGTGGGGGTATTTCAAAAAGAAAGAAGACTTTGGCCCCCCAGACGAACATGAAAGACGTAGATTTAGCTACTAATAGGCATGGAAAAATCCTAAATTGACTTTTCCTATTGAAGATATGTATTAAGTGAATATCGATGAAAGGCTACGAAACCGCGATTTAATATGAAGAGATCGAGAAGGATTTTTATCCTGACTAGGACATGAAATGTGATTCTTACAGTAAAGCCGAATATCCTACCTTGACTACGTTGAAGTATGTTTGATTTCATGATTTGGATATGGGGCTTAAACTGGGATATTCCATAAGGGATACCATAACGACATATTATTTTCAAAAGGTACCTCTTTTGACAATATTGCCATCATCTTTAGTTCGTACTCAGAATTTCTTTCTTGTCTCGACATGGGTACAAAAGGGTAGAAGTTTTTTCGCTTGTGATTGTAAATCAAATACGCATTTACACCGGGGCTCTCGCTATCCTTAACCTGAAACTGAAACACAGAAGCAAGTAATAGCGGTAGGTATCCTGCATCCTCAACCGTATCACGAACAGCTATTAAGGCCGCAAGTTCATCTTCCATGACTTTCGCATTTATTATTATCCAAAAGTAGCCAAATGAATCGGTCAACGTTTCGTATGATATATTAAATTCAGTTATACTGTGATCAAGGAATGCCTTTATTTCGTTCGTCAAATCATTAAATTGCATTCCGCTCGTACTTTTGAAACTAATCCCACATCTACCAGTACTTAGAAGACCTAATCTGGTCTCCAATGTAATGTGTCCTCCCGAGAGTGAAAAGATGATGTCCGACTCGTCCTCGCTTTTGTTGAGCTTCTTTTTGATCCACGAAATTTTCATACCAGTCGCCCCTAAAGCTGAAATACCCTTCTTAGGTGAGATGCTGGGGCCAGTCCTCTGTTAAACTCAGGAAAGCTGCCTCAATTTTGCACAAACCCAATTCAAAGAAGGGGATTCCTGTTATCATATCAATTTTATCATCTGTGATATCTATATAATCCATGGGATTTTCTAGATTTCCAAATGACTGAAATTCTATAATTTTAAAAGTAATACGTGGTTTGAGTTTATCATCCACCTGCAGAGGCGTAATGCTACATTCCTTGCATTGATCTCCAGCTATTAAGATAAGTCTTATAGTGGTAATAATAGAAAATTGGAGGATTCGTAAATTTAGAATTCGGCAGAATCATAGTTATTGGGGGAAATGATATATAAAACTCAAACCAAGTAAACAGATCAACAAATGAAACGGATGACTATGATGGTAATTATCGTTATATTTTCTTACCTTGTTGTTAATCTATCATCGATTCTAGCTTACGCTGCTACCCAACCCGCTGAGACCAAATCTTCGCAGGGAAATTCGACTAATGAGAGCAAGAATAGTCTACAGCTATCCAATCGATATATTGTTACTATGAAGGGGAATGCCAGCGTATCTGACATTGAACATGTGATTGATTTTGTAAAGGAAAAGGGAGGCCAAGTCCTTCAAATTTATATGCATGCGATTAGAGGATTCTCGATGTCCTTACCATCAGTATCGGCAAACGACACTGTCGCTGCAATAGCTACCAATCCAAAAGTCGTCAAGGTAGAACATGACGCAGAAGTGAATATTGCTCCAAAATAGACGATCTCATTTAATTTGCAACATATTATGTGAAAGGGCGCAGTTAATATCAATAAATAAAGTGTGTATATTACAAGAGGTCGACCGAGCCACTACTTTCTTTTTTCTTATCTGAAGGCATCAAATCCAAAGGAACCGACCAGAGAAAATTAAAAGCAGGTGTTTGGGATCATTATTTAGGTCAATAGTGGTTTTATTTCCCTGTCAAATCTTCCTCGAAAGGTATAATGTATAACTCCTTGTGTTCGCAAGACCCAGAGTATCTACAGCGTGTCTCTTCTTCTTATTCGACAACTTGACCTAAGAGATCAGTACCAGGTCTATGATGGGATCCTTCTCTACGCTTACAAAAAGCATCTCCATACTTATTTAAACATTCTTTACATCGGGAGAGGTATAGGCATTTTTCTGCAAAAATTCATATTATCATCTGGTTATCAATGATCTTTGAAGCATGGAAATTCTAAAAGACAAGGTACTTGCGAAGTATCTTTTTGAAAGGTACGCCTCAAACCCTAGAGATTGGAAATTCATAATATCAAAGTCGTCATTTGATGATGGATTTTTTGATGCTACGGTGTCAAATAGAGAGGAGGTCTGGCAACTCAAAATTGATTCCATTTATAAGCCGATCCCGACTGTGCTTGGGACCAAGGTAGATGTTGACTCCATGAAGTTCGATAAACGCTTAGGTTATTCGACTATACCCTTCGGCTATAGGATTTTTGATCCACCAGTTATTATGAACCTATTAGATAAGCTAACTCAGGATCATCATTCAATTAATGATACGATTACGAATCGCACCGCGGTGAATTCTATACTTAGTTCTCTCGAGACCGTAAAACCCGTAACTGGAAAGAATTATGTTTACGGTCCACTTGTATATACAGAGAATAATCTAGTCGGTATCGATGCAACACAAAAACAGGTCTCGAAGAAACTGGGACTACAATTGCGAGATAATTTAAGAACTAAGTATTCTGGTTATGGATAAATACCCAAATAAATTGAATTTAGGTTGCACAGACAGACAGAAAATCGACCATTCCTGAAACGAATTAGAAATCAAAGCATCCGATGATCTACAATGATAT
Organism: Nitrososphaeraceae archaeon; assembly: GCA_025449515.1. Taxonomy (GTDB): domain Archaea; phylum Thermoproteota; class Nitrososphaeria; order Nitrososphaerales; family Nitrososphaeraceae; genus JARBAU01. The sequence goes on from JANWJI010000192.1 coordinate 6,026, forward strand.
GATCATGATTTCCCAACGCTTCTAAATCGACCTATTTTTTTCCTTTTGATTCTGTTTACGCACTTCGAAAGCTACTGTCATTAACCCTATTCCGAAAGACAACGGTATAAAGCCCAAAAACATCAATAAATTGGTATAAGGCTGGTCTCCCAAACGCCAAGTTCTTAACACGAGCAGCTGAAAGAGAAGCACAATTAAAGGTATATTTATACCCACTGCAATAATGGCAATACGAATAGGCGACACAATCTTTTATTTATCCATAAGTCTAGCATATATATTTTGTACCGTATCAATCTCGATAACAAATTTTCGTTACGATTTGAATAATACTTCATCGGAGATTGAGGATAAGATGACCATTTAGGATTTCAAACGGCTGTGCATACTAGCTTTACAGAATTAGCTATCCTACCTCATATCACGATAAGGCGATAAGGCATATTTACTATCCACACTACTGAATCACGCCCAGATTATTGATCTTTGAAGGGTCGATCGTATTTAGTAGATTTCCTACTGAAAACACATTTAATAGATAAGCCATCAAGAATGCTATGAATGAGGGTAGATCCGATCTAAGTGGTCAAAAGGACACTGAAAAGAGTAAAGTTATACCAGAAGAACTTATTATCAAGTTTGATGATGTGAATGCCGACAATAAAAGTCAAATTGAAACTGAGGACCGAGTCTTAACAAGGGTTTATCAGAGTTGGCTCGATATTTTGAAATCGCCAGCTGTCGGTCCTTTCCATGCTTTCACTCAGGGTTTCTTTCTGGCCTTCGAAGATATTCTAAAGATTAGTGAAAAGAGCACAAAATTACAAGGCGATGTCAACGAATTTCTCGTACAAACCAACAAAGCTAGCCTGGATGCTATTAATCTAGTCTATGAGAGATCACCAAGGAAGCAATATGAGAGCAAGGAAGATTTTGAAGAATTTAGAAAAATAGTTATCGATGCATTTGAGGACTGTTTTACGCGGCTATTTGAATCCAAAGAATTTGCTATTCTATGGAATAGGCTCTTTCTCGATCAATCTGAGCTACTCAAATTAATTCAAAACACAGTTGTGGAAAGAAATCTCAAAATGTTAAATCTTCCTACAAGGGACGAGTTCGATTCTATCTTGAAGGATGTACACGATCTCAAAAGGACAATACACGATTTGCGAAACAATACCAGGTCGGATTAGCCAAACCGAATAATCCCAATTTACAACCGTAAAGATGTTAAATATCCTTTATAGCTTATCATATTGATATCTGATCGAATTAAGGAAGTTATTCTGATAATATACCATCGACATCTAGCTCATAATTCAATTATAATTTCATTGATTTAATCATGTACAACGGCAGAAATATACTATTTCTACTATCACCGGGAACGAACATTTTTTTGAAACTACGCCAACTATTAAAAGCCAAACGAGAGAGACACAGATGGGCCGTTTGTGTAGGTTTGTGTAGGTTTGTCCAGTCGCTTCCTTTTTCTAATAAATGATCGAGATGTTTTAGCATTTAGGAATGTTTAGTCAAATATTGAATACTAGGCAGGCTAAAATATCGCCAGTAGAAGCATACTTTCGGACCCGAATGCTCCAATGTAGATGATTTATTGCTTTTATACTATGGTGCTATATATTATGCAATGCCATCAACTTTAGATAATGATTTGAATAACAAGTCTACATCAATGGATTCCAAGGACGTACCAGTTGACCCTGATACCCAGAGAACAATAGAATCCATAAAAAATGTTGCTAAAAATATCAGAGATACATCTGCCCGAATTAGAGACACAGTAAGGATCCTGCGTCAGAGCGGGGCTATTGATGAATTGACCCAGGCAGTTCATGAAGCATCTGTTGCGGCGAGAGAAATAACAAGAGAGGTCAATTCTGCTACCAAGGAATTGAAAGATAATGGTGTTATAGTTAAGACTGCCAGCGCGATAGAAGATACGACAACTGCTGCACGAGAAACCGTGGACGTAGTAAGAGATGTCGCTAGACAGGCAACTGAATCTGCTCCAACTACGACTGAGACCTTAAAAGGAGCCGCATCTAAAATCAAGTCAAAGAATCGAACTTAATTTTGTTTGAAGTACAGCATCTAATAGTTCAAAGTTCTGCAGAAAAGGCCTTTCCGTGGTCTAATTTTTTTGTTACTTCATATTATTTTAATCTAGCTCGAGATTGTCATATGTCCTATCCGAATGGTCAGGATGGATGCAGCTGGCAATCCTGAAGACATCTCAACTCGTATAGCAGGTCGCCGAATATCGCCTAGATCACCTAGACAATTTGCATTTAATTGACGAAAACACCTGTAGCCAAATCTAACACTATGATAATCTCTTAGTGAAAAATTGGTAACAGTTGATGCAAAGTATTTTAGGGAGCCCATTTCTTAAAATGCACAGTTGAATTCGCTCCCAACTATTGTAGAATGACCTAAATTGACTTTCATTTTTTGGTTTAGTGAGTATGAACAAAAGAATACCCTCAATAGGTATATCTATACCAGTACCGCAGAACTTATCTCATAATCGCTATATGAGTACAATAGCAAAAAAGAGTTCCAAGATCATAGTCTATATCGGAGAGTTTGATAAATACGACATTCGCGGAAAAATGTTGTGTAGAAATACCTCCTGCTCGAGCTATCCTAAGGCTCCCTATAGAAAGTACTGTTCAAAAAAATGTAGTTCGACATTTAAACGGTGGTATTATCATAATTTTTATTGGGATCGTGTAAGATCTGATGTTTTTAAACGAGATGATTATACATGTCAGATTTGCAAAATGAAATACCAATATAGATATAGAAAATTTGTTCGATCCAAGAATTTGGAATGTGATCATATAGTTCCAAGGTCGTTGGGCTCGAGGCATGGTTATACCTTTGATACCTTTGAAAACAGGGTGCGAGCCATCCTTGAATTTTTACACAATCATAATAATCTTAGGACAGTGTGTCAGACCTGCCACAAACGATTAACAGCTGACTATCTAAGTAGACGAAGATTAATTCATTCCGATGAGCTTGACCAAATCCATCTGGGAAGCTTGGATAAGAACTATTCGAAATCCGACACACAGACTTGCGATCAATGGTTATCCAATGCGAACAAGACAGGATAAAAATCAAGGTTGAGTTAAACGAGAGGATTACTCATCATGGCTTTCTCATTAAAGGTATCGTTTCGTAGGACCGGTATGAAAAACGCCGATCGGGCTCGAGTAGGAGTAGGCTCCGGTACTATAATGGACGTAGATACTCCACAACCTGTAACGATAAAAGTGCCAAATGGCGGATAACGAGCAATTAAGAATGTGATGGCTAGATTTTGACCTAAATAGTAACAAAATCTAAAACTTGAAATAAACAAGAAGTTTTCGCGGTAGGACTAACTTAGCTTTCGGTCTTGACATCTACTAAGAACAAATCCAGACACTACACCGCTTATTGATTAATTTGTCATGAATAGAGTTGTATAGACATTGATTAAATTCAATCAATATTTTCGATTGAATAGAACGTGTCAGAATCTGTAGAATCTGAAAAGCTTGTTATATTAAT
>JANWJI010000193.1 GCA_025449515.1 Nitrososphaeraceae archaeon
CATTTGCAGAAGATCTTTATCTTTACTGTCAAGCAAATAACATAAACTTTGCAGAATTACGAGATGCATTAAATACAAAATGGAATGTGAATATACTTGAGCCTAGAGATGGAATAGGCGGTCATTGTCTACCAAAAGATACTAAGATGTTCCTGCAATCTTCCAAGTCAATAAGAAGTAAGATATTGGCGTCAGCAATAGAAGTAGATGAGGATTATAGAAGGTATAGACAAACTAGAGATGAATATAATAGAACATAGTTAGCCTAAAGTGACTATAATTGTGTCGCAGCCCTACTTGATAATAAATGACATTCTGCTAGCTATAGTTATATTCCTTCATTAGACTTCAGCTTGGTATATGGAGCAAGTACTTTACGGATGCAGGAAATTCAAATCATAAGAAGAATCAATTTTTCAGTATTCGTAAGATAGGACTCGAATTGTAATATCTGGCGGATATAGCCTCGTTAAAAAATAAGTTATGACCTTAAATGACATGATAGTATCGAAGCATAGAGTAATCACGTGAAAATTATAAGTAGGTAAACTTGTCAATAAAGATATTGCCGATTTATGACCTACGTAATATTATTGAAGACTGGAGCATTAGCGTAGCAAATGCAATCTCGGCCTCTGACAATACCGATGACTTGTCATTACATGCACTTCATTTATCAAGAATACTCGCCTATCCGAACTTACAAGTACACCATGCATTGGAGACTATTGATGCTATGGGAAAGGAACTTCAAATATCTCTAAAGAAACGTATGCCTCTTCGACCAACGCAAATAATTGAAGAGATCAATAATTATCTTTTTAGAATTCTGGGGTTCAGAGGAAACGAGCATGACTACTTCAATCCATTAAATAATTTTCTTAATGTCGTAATAGAGCGTCGACTAGGCATCCCAATTACATTATCGATCTTATATATGCGCACTGCCTACCTGCTAAATTTCAAGTTATATCCGGTTAGTTTTCCGGCACATTTTCTCGTAAAGCACACCTTGGAAGATGATGATAGCGAGATAATTATAGATCCATATAATGAGGGAAGAATCATGGATGATTACACGTTGAAGCAACTTTTGGATCAATTTTATCCCAATCAGAATATTCCTCTCACCAAAGATTTTGTTCGAAAAGCGACTGCGACTCAGGTTCTGGTACGGCTTCTAAATAATCTCAAAGCTAGTTATTATGAGTCGCAAGATCTGGATGGCACAGAAACTGCAAATGAAATGATCCTGACCCTTGATAAATATAATCCGAATGCAATACGAGATAAGGGAATTTTACTCATAAAGAAACAAAGACCAGAACAAGCCTTGGAGATGTTGAACTTGTACCTAGAATTAGATCCTGAGGCAGAAGATGTAGATGTGATATTGGACACAATCCACAAAACTAGATCGAGTATAAATAAAAGCTGAGGCGGGCTTCCACTTTTGGATGAGAACTAATATGATGTCAGAGTATTTCCAATTTTGGAATTACAAGTACATCGAAAATTATTATTAAGGAATTATTAAACGCCTCTACATAACTGAATCTGATTTATATAGCCTCGACGGATCGGCTCTTATCTATATCTCTATCGAGAATTTTTCTTTTAGATTTAAACGCCAAGATGCTTTTGTAGTTTTAGAAATAATTCCTTCGCACTTTTTCGAGCCTCCTCTGTCAACTCTTCATTAAATATTGTGTTACTCAGAGAGTTTAGTATGACTTGCCACTCAGATTCCGTTAGTGAAACGTTGAATTTACTGCTATTCATAACTCCAATTAGAACCTATCGATGTCTAATAAAATTCTATTCTCGAATAGCATCAATAGTTAGAGACCTACTTCTTACATGCTCCTACTGATCTATACTTGATTAGATGGAGTTTTGGAAAACTCGGGATCTTGATTGATTTGCGTAATCCATTTTTTGAGACTACTGTGATCTAGTTGTGTCATTTGAATATTTGTTTCTTTTAGTAACTCTGTTACGTCTTCTGGATATCTGCCAAGTACAACAATTCTTGTGATGCCCACACCGATTGCCATTTTGCTGCATTCTAAACACGGAGTAAATGTAGTATATAAGGTGGCACCCCTAGTACTTCCTGCATTTCCAAATAATGCGCACTGCATTATTGCATTAGCTTCTGCGTGAGTACATAGGCATCTGTCTAGTTGGTCACCAGACTTGATCCTTCCGTGAATTCTTTCTTTACATCTTGGGCATCCACCTTCAAAACAATTTTTAATCCCGGATGGAGTTCCATTGTAGCCCGTCGCAATCTGTCTGTTCTCTTTTACTATCACGGCACCTACATGTCTAGCCATGCAATTTGAACGAAGTTTAGCTATCTCCGCATAGAGTATGAAATATTCATCCCAATCTGGCCTACGCATGGAAATCATCGTGTTTCATAACTATAAAAGTTGATATGCTGACGATTTATCTGGTCGTTTTTCAGAAATTATTAAACGTAAACGTAATTAATTCCAACGCAAATATAAAAAACATTCAGGACAAAAAATTTGAGCGATCTGTAGATATGAACAAAGGATATGAAAATATCTGGAACCATAATATGAGATGGTGCAAACATTGTTTACATATTACCGGAGAAACTTAATCAATCAGTATTGAATACTAACTTTGCTAATGAAATGTAATTAAACGATATCTTCTATGGATTCATTGATACGAGAATGCAGACGTATTTGCTCGCGTATATTGACACATTGGTTAAATGATGGGAACGAGCGTATCGTTACCAATTAATAAAAGTCTTTTAATGTTGTATGTTGAATTTTGAAGCGCTTACACAGTCAAGTTCAGTGTAATAAATATCGTTAAATATCAGGGTATACTAATATTATTAGTAACTGGTACGAAATTGATATCTATATCGTATGTGACATGATGATCCGGCCATAATGATGATATTGTGTCAAAATGCATTAGGAATTCGCGAGCTCAAGGGCTACCAGATGTACAATAGATCCAGCAAGAATAACATTCAAGTAAACCTATCAAATGCGATACTAAATTGAGAAAACTTAAGGCAGAATTACCTTGTATCTAATCTAATAATTGTACCTCTAAATTATGATAAATAGGATAGTGCTCGTCGGTCGCTTAGCATATAATTATCTGGCGCCATCTTATTTGTGACGAGGACAACAAAAATTTAAATTATCTATACCATTTTCAAAATTTCTATGCAAGCTGCTGGTAGCGTTCTTGTTTGTGATGCAATTGATCAGGCAGGAATATATAGTTTGAAAAGGGCCGGATTAACGGTTACATATCAACCTGAAATTACGACGGAGAAATTGGTATCTTCCATTGCTAATTATGATATCATAATTGTTAGAAGCAGAACCAAATTAACCAAAGATATTATCGATCTCGCGACATCGGCAAAAATAATAGCTCGAGTTGGAGTCGGATTGGATAACATAGACGTAGTAGCCGCGGAGGGGAAGAATATACGCGTAATTAATGCTCCAGAAGCTGCTGTCAGCGCTGTATCAGAATTAGTGATAGGCTTTATGATGTGTCTTAGCCGGAATATTATGCTTGCAGACTCAGAAATGCGAAAAGGAAATTGGGTAAAGAAGGGCTTGATGGGAACAGAACTCAATGGCAAATACTTGGGAATCGTAGGAGTAGGCAGTATAGGTAGAAATACCGCACGAATTGCAAAAGCGTTAAGAATGAATCTAATTGGCTATGATACTATTCCCATAAATCAAGATTTTGTTAAAGAGGTAGGATTAATCAAGACGGATCTCGACACATTGATAGAAAGTTCTGATTTTATAACTTGTCATGTACCTATTACTGCGCAGACTAGGCACATGTTCGATGCAAACCGACTTTCCAAAATGAAGTCATCTGCCTATATTATAAATACTTCGAGAGGAGGAGTTATTGAAGAAAACGCATTATACGAAGCTTTAAAGGAAGGCAAGATTGCCGGTGCAGCTCTAGATGTATTTGAAATCGAACCTCCTGTCAACAGGTTGCTCCTTGAGTTGCCGAATGTGGTGAGTACACCGCACATTGGTGCCCAGACATTAGAAGCACAGAGACTTGCATCCACGGTGATAGCCGAAAAAATTATTCAAATAATGAATACGTAGCATAAGCCTCAGGATTACCAATACTTGGTGTTCTTGTCTATTGTCCTAATATTTAATCCCTCTAATTACTAATATATCCTTAGCTTAGAAATAATAGCGACAGTTCTTGAATGTGCTGGCTATCACAATTTGCAACATAGCAGTATGATATCCTGATAATTAGACGATAGTGAGCTAGTTTAAAGGAAATATACAGATATAAAGGGCTCGTTAAACCAAACCACTAGACATGTACTCCCATATAGGCAACACTTGGAAAATGATGTGGAAACAGAATTCTGAAGTGAAATCAAAAGCTATAGGGTGGAGACTTGAGCCAACTGTAACTAGAATTGAAAGACCAAGTAGGATAGACAGAGCAAGAAAATTAGGATATAAAGCTAAACAAGGAATGGTAATGGTGCGAGCAAGAGTAGGAAGGGGAGGCATGAGAAAAAAAAGACCTGTGTCAGGTAGAAGACCTAAACATTTGGGTGTCGTCCGCATCAAACAGGGAATAAGTATGCAAAAAGTCGCAGAAAGGAGAGTTAATGAGAAATATCCTAACTTGGAAGTATTAGGTTCTTATTATTTGTACAAGGATGGGAAGTATTTGTGGTATGAGATAATCCTCGCCGACCCAAATCATCCGTCAATTTACGGGGATAAGGAGTTGACCAGAAAGTTGAAATGCTTGTCCTAATCGTTCATTTCTGTCCGTCGACTTTTCACATATAGCCTACTTTCAACCATTGATTATAATCATAAATTTCAATGTCTAAGTCGAAGAGTTATAGATTTTGTTTGAAAGAATAAATTTCCTAGTGGAATCGACAATAGGCTCAACCTCGGTCATTTTCGTATCCTTATCCAGCGTTACATAGCAAAAATTAGTTTCTGCAGGAATCACCAATATCTTTACTTTTTCATTCTCGGTGAATGTGAAATTAGTTTTACCAATTGATTTATCAAAATTTCTTCTTAAACAATTTCTTGTCGCTTCGATATAATTTTCATTCCTTGCCTCATCTGGTGTAAATAATGGAACTACATCACTGCGCAATTGTCCTGCGATCGTCCTTCCAAATTCATTCATAAAAGCGGCGTACCGTATTTTGGGGGATATCTTAAGGATTCGACTGCAATATTCTCGATTCTTTAACGTAGCCTCATGTAGTTGTTCTCGGTTAGGCATATCAAATCCATATATCTAGTGGCATAAAAATATATATGATTATGAGCTTATTAATAAGATAAATTAATCAGATCCTAACTTATATAGTCAAAAAGTCACTGAAAAATGTAAAATATAACATAAGTGAGAGCAATTTACCACATACACAAATCAATTTCGCTCATCGTTACAATATTTGAATATTAGTAGAATCGTATGTCTGAGTCATAATTTTGATATTGATATAGGATTTATACCTAGCACACTAATTACTTTGTTATTACCGATAGATTCAAAAATACTACGAATACAATATCTATTAATATATGAGTCTGGAGAAACTGCGTTCAAAGGCTTTCTACCAAAACACCATTGACGTATGGATAATTTTCTGTGAGGAGAAGGGATGGGAATGGTATGATCTCGATGCCTATCGACGTTTTATTTCGTATCTCCGTTCTAAGGATATTAGTCTACAAAAGTTTCCCTTATGTGTTAAGGAATCAGGAGGCCTTTACGAGCGGGGAAGAGATAAGACAAAATTCTTAGAGGAACTTTCTCATCTCTCTTCAGATGACACAGCGGCGTACACGATAAAACTTACAGGCCCTCATTTATCGACTATTCGTTCATTTGAATAGCTCAGATAGCTAGTTTTTATATATGCGAATCTACTAGACAGGTTCATTTTATACGAAATCATGGTGCAAAAAGATTGGCATCAAAATTCGTATGCTTTACGTACGTTCATTTGTTAGAATTTGTATATATTCTTAAATGATTCATGATTGTATAATGTTATTGTAGAATTTTTCTAAATAAATTGTAAATCGCACTTTTAATTGATGAATTTTTTCCATTAAAAATTAGTAAGATCAAAATTAGTTCTATTGTATACAATAATAAAGTCTTCTATTTTATCATAAATGAAGTATGAATAGTTAATTCTTATTTACATATAAAAAAATATCACATAATAATATTCATCAGCCTTATGATCAATTAATAAAACAGAATTGATTTGGTTGGTTTATATGTATTTTAAGGTCTATCAAAATGTCAAATACTCTGACTTCCGATACATTATGTGAGGATAGTTTAAGAATAAAATAAAAATATTTATCAAGTTCTCTGAACTGTAATAATTGATGAAGATGAAGCAATATACGAACACTAGCGGCATAGGTATTGGCATATTCTTTGCCTTGACAACGATGCTAGTTGCACCAATGTTATTACTACCAGAATTCCATATAGGTCTTCAGAAGGCTTACGCAGACAATAATTGGTATCTCGGTAAAGGTGCGAAAGCGAATACATATTACACTTATAAGGTACAGGATCATGATACAAAAGAAAGCCAGCCGTTCATAATGACTATCTATTTTAAGCAATTCGATAACAGCAAGGGTTACTGGATTGCGCCGGTCTACGTGACAGAACCAAACGGCAACGTGATTAATGGAACCTTTCACTTGAGTGACCTCGATCTTACCGCTCTGGGCAGTTCACAGATACCTACTGCACTGAAGCCGTATAAGAGTGCATACGTTAATACGTTAGGCTGGTTAGCCTCATTCGTACCAAAACCCGGACAATCACTAAGTGCTCCTTCCTGGGGCAAGCTAGCGGCTATAGGCGGGTCGGCTATTGCACCTAACGGAGCAGCTAAGGTGACGGTCCCAGCAGGAACGTTTGATACTACAGCAATATCTTGGCATTATGGATCTGATAATAACATATACGTGAATCCGAATATGCCATATCCAATCAAGGCGCAGGCCTTTGCAGCTGTAACAAGTGGAGCTCCGCCAATTCAATACGCTTTTGAACTTCAATCCACTGGTCAAGGTCAACCTAAGCAACCGAAAAGTCTAATAGTAATACCTACGCCTCCAATAACTCGGCAAACAGGTCGTGGCACCTACAATATTCAGCTGTTTTGGGAGCCAGCAATCATAGTGCATGGCAAAGATACACAATTCGGTATACTTTTTACGGATAGCAATAATAATATTCAAGGTCAGGTAAGCTATACCTTTTTAGTAACTACACCAGACGGTAAAACAATCAAACAGCTTGCAGATCAGAAAGCTACTGACGGTACTGGAAAAGTAGTGGTAAA
>JANWJI010000194.1 GCA_025449515.1 Nitrososphaeraceae archaeon
TAGATATTGGGTATGAGAAAATCCCAGTAGAAGGTCAAATTCACAAGAATGTAGCTCTAAAATATTTAATGAAGAGGAGGAGAAGTTTATTAATGACTCGGGATCCAGAGAAGGTAGAAACTTTATACGCACAACTCCCACAAGAGATTAGGATAATCGGAAAGTGTATTACAAAGACATACTACGTCAATTGGCAGAGACAAGGCTCTGAACAGTTCCAAGGTTCCAGGTTCACCTTTGAGATGGCTAGTGAACGCATCATGACGGTCAACAATTAATCTGATCCCAATTCATGCATTGGTACTCGATGAAAGACCTTTTCGGACATTGAATTAGATATTCCAATCGTCACGGTGTGATGTGCGTGATGCGTTCTCAAATTGATCAGAATCATTTTAGGTAACAGGGGCATATCATACTCGATTGTATTGTCGTTTGATCTTGCAGAATGGAAATCATCTCTAGAAATAATTTGTTGACGTACCACAAGAACGTTGTCGGTAGTACTGGGCTAGTTGCAATTTTAGGAAACGAATCGATCGAGGCATAATTGTCGGCTGTTACCAGATGATGTCCAGCTTAGAATAGATGGTCCAGAGTATGTTAAGAAATGTAGTATACATCTGGTATATGATAATACTATGTCCGTCACAGACGATGAATTCATGTCAATCACTCGTCGCTTGACATGAAGTGGGGATTTTCAATTAGTCCTGGTTGGCCGACCCCTAGATATCGTTCATATTGTCACAAGTTTTGGAAATCCAAGACTTCTTTTTTATCGTTTTAGCTGATCGCTTGATGCAATAGCGACAACAAATAAATTTGAATAATGATAGATTGAGCTGCTGCCGTACGTCGATTTGTGCGGAATATCTTCTAGCACTGGAATCACCAGATTCGAACACGTTATATCTCATGTTTCATTTATTCAGGAAGTTCTGAACTATGCTAAAGAATTAGTCAAAATATATAGGCGAGTACAGTATGACAGTTAATATATGATATTGAGCTCTTATTGGAGGTTATCTAACTATATCTACTGATTTTGAAAGAATGCTTCAGTATTTGACACAACAAAGAACTGATCTAACAATTGATAAACTAAGATCTTTGATTGACGCAAAAAAGCAAAAAATTGGCGCAGGCTATCTAACTGAACAGGGTGCACTGTTTCTCGTCGCTGCAGACCTAGGCATCTCATTGGATCAGCAAAGATCCCCTTTACGTATTGGTGATCTTTATGTAGGAGCCAAAGATGTCACGCTGTACGGCCGAATACTTACTATTTATTCTCCAAGAGAATTTGCAAGAAAGGATAATCTCGAAACGATCAAGAACCGTACAATGGTGATTTATGATGATCAATCAACTATCAAAATTAAACTTTGGGATAATATGGTTCAAGTACCAGATGAGATGGGATTTCGACCAGGTGATATGATAAAGCTAAGCAAAGGATACGTCAAGTCGGGCTTGGACGGAAAACCATTTATCAATGTAGGCATGGATTGTCAGTTAGAAAAAACCAACGAGGCACCTAGCGAAATTCCCGATCTGGACGCCATGACTAGAACGATAGAAAATGTAGGTTCCCCTCTTGATAATATCATAATTGAAGGCTATGTTAGATCCAATCCTCGTATGTCTGATTACCGAGATTCCCGTGGAGGTATGAGTAAATCTCTCCAGCTTCAGCTGTTTAACGAAGATGGTACAAAATCCCTGCGTACGATCATTTGGAACGTGTCTGAGATAAGATTGCCGAAAGTATTCAGAATTGGATCCAAAATTAGACTAATTGGGGTAAGAATCAAATCTGGAAATCCCCAGTACGGTAACGGCGATTTTGAAATTCACGGAGATGAAGGAACTGTATTGTCAACTCCTCAAGAACAAACTGACATTGAAACAATGACATTGAGACTAGTATCGATAGGATCTAATACCGCAGATGACAGGTTGATCTCCTTAGGTCTTCTGGGTGATGGTAAATTAGTTTCAGTTATTATCGATAAAGCCTTAGTCCCAAATAATATGACTTCTGGTTCAATAATTGAATGCGTTCCAAGTAGAATTTTTGGCACAAACCTGACATTAACACTGAACGATTCCTATATCCGGATGTTGGATGAAGGTACTCCTTTCCCAAGTGCATTGGACTGCCAGACTAAGATTAGCGATGTTGTGGCATCAAATATGCCATATATAATAGAGGCGATAGTTCTGCAGCACCCGAATACGACACAAATTAACACCAGGAATAATGAAATGATAGAAATGACGGATACATTGATCGGGGATGACTCGGGAGAAATAAGACTACTAGGGTGGCGAGATTTGGGCCATAACATAAATTCGCTTACGTTGGGTGACCGAATTAGGATAATTGGCGCAATTGCAAGTAACGGTCTACAAGGAACTCCGGAAATTACATTGAAACCTTACTCGTCCATAACAAAAATAAATTCAAAAATCTGATGCATACTTATAGGATTCTTAATCTGCCCAGAATCCGCGCGTCATGACGTATGATCTTTCAGCTTGGTAGATACTCTTGAATAACTCGATATCATCGACATAATCTCGCAAGATTCGAGCTGCGGTGTCTGGCCCTATCCCGTGACCAGCAAGAACTTTAAATGCTTTTGAACCAAAACCATTAATTAGAGATGCAGTCTTCCATACTTTGTCAAATCGTTTATTTTCTTCAGAAGTCAATCTTAATCCCTGTAGTCTCATTGTTATCGTTTTGGATAAGGTATCATCTGACCAGAAGGTCGCTCCGATAAGCCTAGATTTGCAGCGCGGACATGCAATTAAATCAGGTATTTCACGAGTCTCCATTATCCTCTCCCACTTACCGCATCGCATACAGATCAACCGGTGCCGTGTCTTTTCCAATCTCTCTTTCATTAATTCTATAACACCACTCTCGGTAGATAGTGGGGTAGAAGAAAACCTAGCAGCATGCTCAGTGATGGGTTTTGCGAGCTCCGAGAATTCATCAACCTCACGCCAATAAAATGTGATCTGCCCATTTCGGATTTTCAAAATGATACCCTTAGTCACTCGAAAATCAAATTTGTCATGTGTTATCTCTCTGATTGCCTCCTTGGTAAGTACAGTGTGAAAATATCTATCGTAAATCATCCTTGCTATCTTCTTATCATAGATCGCTTCACGGCTGACTACGCCGAACCTCTTGGCTACAGACCACACCCTCCAATTTATGTTAGGGGTTCCTGCCAAAGATGCAATTATTACATCCTCCACCTCGTACACATCGGTAAAAACTTTTCGGATATCGTGTTCATTTATTCGTGCATTAGATGTAAGGAAAATTCGATATGCATCGCATTTCGTTTCCACAGAATAACCTAATTTCGAGGACAGTAGAGTCGAAAGCAGAGCGGCTAAGGTGTTATTTGCTTTGGTTCCGAACATTGAATGAATCACAAGTGCATTCATCTTAGATGACCTTTCAATTACAATACTATCTGAGCTAGGTATTATTTTCAATTCATTATGAGCATTGTATATAGTATCGCCTTTTAGGATTCTGTTGTTTAGCGACTCTTGTCTAACCTTGCCCACATATTGCGCAGTAAGGGGATCAATTGGAATTATTTCCCCTACCCAATATGGAACGTTTAAAGTACCTACTTGCAAAGGCTCAACATTTATGACCATACGTTTTTCATCTATAGCAACAATTCTCCACTGTGATCCTTTTAGCACAAAGACATTACCTTGCTCACCGTAATCACCTACAAACTGCTGGTCCAGAGTACCGATTCTCCGCTTATTGATACAATCAATTACTTCAAATTTTAAAACTGTAGGGATCGTCGAAACATTTTCAAAGTAATATTTGTATGCCCTTCTCATCCGCGTGTAGGATTGATCATTAATATTATACCTAATGATCTTGTTAGTATCAAGTAATTCTACGCAGCCGTAGAAATCGTCGATAGTCATTTCGATAAATGGGTGAGCCTTTCTAATAGTACTAAACGCAAATTCGATTTTTACTTTATCTTTGCTCTGGAGGCAGAGTCCAACTATATGATGCGCTAAAACGTCCAAAGCTCCATAATGTAGCGGTTGCTCTTCAACGTCACCGTTTTTCATGACGCGGATGATTGCCAAGGCCTCAGCCTCATCGTCGGGAATATTTGTTATAATAAGTCCCTTGGCAGAAAGATCCTGCCTATGTCTACTTCTCCCAATTCTCTGCAATAGTTTCGTTACTTGTCTAGGAGAACCATAATGTATTACGAGATTTACCGATCCTAGATCTAGGCCAAGCTCTAATGATGATGTGCAGACAACGATGCCCGCAGTTCCCAACCTCAATTTAGCTTCTGTTTCTTCTCGCATTTCCCTCGATAAAGATCCATGATGCACGTCAATGTGAATCAAATCTTTGCTTCTCAAAACGGTACCAATGTATTCTGCCTCATCCCTAGTATTTGTGAACAGTAAAACTGATCCGCCATCGGTATTTGAATTGGCATTTGTTCGAACATAATTTAGGATGAATGAGGCAATATTATTTATCGAACCTTTTAGGAATTTGACGTCAATATCATATGATCTTACGGATTTATCAACTATGATTGCACTTTTTCTCTCATATCCTGCAATAAATTTTGCGCCCTCACGTATATTGCCTATACTTGCTGACATTCCCACTCTAGTAATCGTGTAACAAGACAGGATTTGCAATCTTTCCAAACTAACAGACAGGTGTGAACCTCGTTCGTTCGAGAGGAGCTCATGCACTTCGTCAATAACGACCCACTGGAGACTAGTAAGATGATTGAGTAATTTTTCATTGACAAGAATTATAGCAAGTGATTCAGGTGTAGTAATGAGTACGTCAGGCGGAGAGGTTATAATTTTCCTTTTGTCTCTTGCGGATGTGTCTCCATGTCTGATTTGAACGGTAAGGTTCTCGGATTCGGCATATTTTATAATCCTTCGAAATACGTCATTGTTTAATGCCCTAAGTGGCGTGATATAAATAGCCTTTATGCCGTTGGATTCTGATTTTGGGCTAAGAACTGAATGGCATTCTTTGCTCAACAACGAGAGTATGGGGATCACCGCGGCTTCCGTTTTCCCTGAGCCGGTCGGCGCAACAATTAGTGTATTAATTTTTCTAGCAATAATCGGTATTGATTTCTTCTGAATTGCCGTTAAAGAATTAAAGCCTTCCCTCTGAAATTTCTCATAAATGTAAATTTCATTGTCGAAGTTTTTAGTTATTGGAAGAGATTCCCTTATCCTCGTGATATTGTTTTGCACTAGAGGACGATTTTTCATAAATTATTACTCCTAGCAAACCTACGATGAAAAGCCCTAATGCTCCCCAAACATATGAGTCAAAATTTGCGATAGCTTCAAAGACCATCTAAATCAGTGATCATCTATTCGTGAATATATTCGTTGGTAAAGGATTCATGATAACGTTGGCATACATGCCAACAGTCTTATCGAATATTTGTGAAATCTATCAGGAAAGACGGCCGCGAACACTCAATATCGATGCTAAGTCATACTTAGTTGGCTAGAATTTTTCTGGCGGCTAAGAGTGACCATGCAGAAATTGGTTGCAAGTATATGGGCAGTTTACTGATTCCTGTTAGATTTTGGTGACTTTTCCAACTGCAGTTGATAAAACGCTTATCTCTCCAGCATGCTTTTTTCTGAACAATATAATTATATGTCTTTCTTCTCCTGAAACAATTGTAGAAAAAACTAATGCAGACACATGATACCGAAACGCCGAAAAAGAAGGCAGTGGCACTCCTATCTGGTGGCCTAGATAGCAATTTAGCAGTTAGAATCATGCGCGAGCAAGGCGTAGACGTAGAAGCAGTATCAATCAAAACTCCCTTCTGTGATTTTGACTGTGGCAGAGGATGTGGGCACAATCTAAAGGAGGTCGCATCTGATCTGGGCATTAAACTCAAGACTATATACTTGGGAGAGGAATACCTGAAAATGGTGAAGAACCCGAAATATGGCTATGGTTCGGGTATGAATCCGTGTATAGATTGCAGAGCTATGATGTACAAGAGTGCAAAGGCCCACATGGATGAAATAGGAGCCGATTTTTTAATCACTGGAGAAGTTCTTTCTCAAAGACCGATGAGTCAAAATAAAAGAGCATTGCAAATTATTGAGAGAACTGCCGAAATTGAGGGCAAGGTCGTGCGGCCGTTATCTGCAGGAAACCTTCCTCCTTCCGATCCCGAGATTTTCGGTCTGATAAAACGCGAAAACCTTTATTCCATAAGTGGTAGATCTAGGAAAGAGCAGCTTAAGCTGGCAAAGCGTTATGGCATAAATGACCCTCCCAATGCTGCCGGGGGATGCTTGTTAACAGATCGAAGCTTTTCAAATAGACTCAAAGATCTTATCACAAAGTGTGATCGTGATATGACCTTGAATGATGTAGAACTCCTGAAAGTCGGCAGACATTTTAGATTGTCTAATACTGCGAAATTAATAGTGGGCAGAAATGAGGAAGAAAATGAAATTGTAACTGGTCTTACGATGAGTAACGATCTTTTACTGGAAGCAATAGAATACAAAGGACCGGTAGGAATGATAAGGGGAAGTGATCCCCAGTCAGTATTGACCACTGCTGCCGCGATAGTTCTCAGATATTCAGACGCCCCTAAGATATGTACTTCTACAGTGAGAATTTATACGGGTACTCAGATTTTGTTCAGTATAGACTCAGTTCCATGTGAAGAATCATTGCTTGACAATCTGAGAATCTAATAAATTAGTTAGTTTTACACTTCTGCATCGTAAACCTATACTGTGGTGATGGGGATCGTCGCATACGCAAACGCGGTACATCTAAATAGTATATTCTTTTGGAGTTCGCAAAGCATTGAGATGCAGAAACAAAATATGGTAAGATAGGAACAGGGATTTCAAAAATTGTAAATATTCCATTTTTGAATCATCTTGGACTTTGCTAACCTATCCTAAGACTAGTGATACACAAGCCCGAAACACGAACTAACTAATTGGCTTCGCGATGCGTTTCGCCGCTGAAAGGCTATTCGGAAATTCTTTCACCAGGGGATGATCTATTAACTTGAGTGGATTAATTCGAAATGTATTACAACGTACCAGCTAATAATGACTAGGGGAGCTTTATCTGTTAATCGATCTAAAGTGACAATTTGCATACATGTCACTGGAACTAGTAACAGAAACAAAATATCTGCCGATTGAAGAGGGGTTCAGAAGTATTCTTAATAAGTGACATGTTCAAGATATTGATTTCTCGTCGATGAGTTCTTGGAGATGCTCGGGTGATCACACACTTCATGATAAACAAATATGAATCGAGTCACCTGAGCTATCTAAAGCTAGAGGGAAAGTTCTCTAGTCAGATCTGATGCTAAATAGCATTACGGTAGATTTGAGGGAATTCCTAAAATACCGTAAGAAACGTTCCAACCTACCCCGTCGGTAATTAGCGTTTTGATTTATACAAGCCTGACTGATTCTTCTACTAATGGATATTGTGTTTGGATTTTAAGAATCTTATTAACCGAATTTGCTAAATTCTGAACTCTTGTTTTTTCACCATGATTAATCAATACTCGTCTAAGCTTTTGTTTCATTCTGCTTATATATGCCAATGACTGATTATAATCATTGTGTGAAGATAGCCCGTTTATTGTATCGATTTGTAATTGTAAATCAAATATTTCATTTTCAACTAATTGACGAGTTGATCCATCTTGAATGCTTTTTCCTAGTGTTCCAGGCATCTGATAAGACGTAAAAATAATCTTATTTGTCGGATATCTGCAGATTTGTTTTAGATAGTGAACAGAGGGTCCGCCGGTCAACATCGATGAAGGAGCCAGAATAACAGCAGGTTGGTCATCTAAATTCGATGAATCAATTGTCTGAAGATTATCAGGTCTTAAAGGATTTTCGTTACTTTGAGAAAGTGCTGATTGCAACCCTTTTGATAAATACTGTATGTTACTGTCATAAATAGACGTAGTTTCTGCTATGATTTTCTCGATTAGGATTGATGATCTTTTGATCTTTCCTAAAGTCATATACTGGTTGATAGTCAATATTAGTTCTTGGGGAAGCCCAACTGAGGGTACTGGTAACAGTATCTTTCCCCCTTGAATAATCGTATTATTTAAACTTTCAATTAAATTGGCGTCTGCCACATCACGGTGTGGGAAAACGTCTTGCCTTCCGCCGTACGTTCCTTCTATTATGAGTGTCTCAACCCTTGGGAAATTCCAAACGGCATTATCAAGGGAATATGTCTTTCCAAACTTTAGGTCGCCAGAATAGACCAAATTATGATCTCCATTACCAATATGAATGTGGCTTACAGAAGAACCTATGATATGTCCTGAGTTACCAAGAGTTATCTTGATGTCAGGAGATATGTCTGTCACGCTTCCGAAAGTCAACGGAATGGTGTGAAGAATCATTTTCTCTATCTCGTTCATAGAGTAAAATGCCTGAGATCCGGCTTCCTGAATAAAGTGCCTGTGCAAAACGTACATCAAATGTACCGTGGGTTCAGAACAATAGACCGGACCAGAATAACCATACTTGAAGAGTGCCGGGAGGAATCCTGAGTGATCTAGGTGAGCATGACTAATAACTACAGCATCGATGTCGTCCATTTTCATACCTAGGATGTCAAACCTAGGCATTGCCGTAATTGTATCTCGCGAATAAGGATTAATCCCACAATCAAATATAACCTTGCTCTCGTCAGTAACAAGCAAAAAACAAGATCTTCCAATCTCGCCGAAGCCACCCAAAGCGATGACACTAGCCTCAACGGTCTCGCTCAACTTGGACCTAAATATTTTTTCACCAACTAGTTTATAAAATTGAGCACGTTCTTCCACTCCTTTCTTCAGAATATCATTAATTTCCTTAATGATTGTGATCATACCAGGGCTTCTCATTAATACTAGCTTCCACCCTGTTTTCTTTAGAAATTCACTATTAACACTGTTGAAATCAGCGGATACTGGTGTGCTTCGAACCCATACCCTGGCCTCTCCTAATGCGTCATCAAAAAAAATCTCTCCTATTCCGTTCTCAGCCGACAACACCTGTAGTAGTATCTTCAATGATTCTTTTTCAGGCAGTCTAATGGACTCGTCTGTGCGGATGACTATCCTCTTCTTAAGGATATTTACCATATTAGAAATAACTTGCGTATCCTTCATAATGAACTCGATATTTTTTGCATAAAGGGCAATTCTAGGGCCTTCGTAAACAATCTTAGTAAGGCCCGAATCCGTGGGTATATTATTCAAGATACTAGCCATAATATTCTGTTTTGAAGATTCATTTCCTGATGAACTATTCTGCATGGTTTATCATTTCGCTACTAATATGGTACTGTTAAGCCTTAAAGCACGGTTTAACTATATTTAAGTGAGTATTGCCATTTAAAGATGTTTCGTAGAAGACGCTTGGATAAAGAGTCGGATATTTAGCTCGGTTGCAGTTTGAAGCATTACGTTGAAATAGTGTACGGATGATTGTACGATACTGATTGAGTTTGGAGACTAATGATGCACGTTTTCAGGTAGAACGATCAGGAGCCTTATCCCATATCATCAGAATTAGTGATATCCTACCATCTTATAGCGAAATGTACCACTTTAGTTGTAACTTTGGTGAATTATATCCTGAACACATACGACTCAGACAAGTGCCAATTTTAAATAGGAACGCAGATAGCGAAAGAATAGAATCAATAGGCAAGCGACAAATGCAGGTTTTCTAAATGCAGATGGTCATATAGTCCCCATGAGAGAAACAAACATTGCTGACAATATTGGGCATGGTTCTGCAGAAGTTGGGACACGATTTGCCACAGCTGCTAGTAGAAAGACATTAGCAAATTCCCTATGAAGTTAGTTGACAACCGCATCCCTACTACAAACCCATTTTAGGGAGGACAAGCATATTGATGGATTCTGGCAAATGAATCAATCTCCACACATTTGTAATGCTATTTTGAGATAAATATGACCATTCTAGGTTCTAGTTCTACCCATTTGATGGAATTTCCTAGGAAAATCCTTATTGGCCCAAACGTAATTCAGGATTTGGGATCGTTTCTGACTGCATTGAGTGAGAATTTCTCAAATCTTGCAATTGTGACGGGAAGGACTGTAAAGTCAAGAGTTCAGTCACTGTGTCAGTCATCTCTAATTAATTTTACCTTTAACGATGCTTGGTATATTGTTGATGATGCCACAATGTCTTCTGTGAGATCATTGGAAAAGGGTATGATCTCTAATCTACCTGACGCTATCCTTGGGCTTGGCGGTGGGCGTTCAGTAGACATTGCTAAGATGGTAGCATTTGACCTCAGAAAACCTTTCATAAGTATACCTACTTCTGCTTCACATGATGGTATATCTAGTCCTTTCGTATCAATAAGAGGAATAGATAAGCCCTTCTCGGTTCAGGCTAATACTCCTTTAGCTGTATTAGCCGATACCCATCTTCTCTCTGAAGCACCAAAACGCCTCCTGTCGAGCGGATGCGGCGACCTTGTAGCTAAGGTTACTGCGGTAAAGGATTGGGAGCTCGCAAGAGAGGAAACTAATGAATACTATGGAGCATACGCTGCCAATCTTGCCTTCCTGAGTGCAAAAATTATAATAGACAAATTTTCTGGAGAGAGACATGAGGATACTCAGAATGAAATTCGTACCATCATAGAAGCATTGATAAGTGCAGGCGTCGCGTCCTGCATAGCAGGTAGTAGTAGGCCGTGCTCTGGAGCTGAACATCTATTTAGTCATGCGATTGAGTACGTCGCAGGACACGGATATGGACTTCATGGTGAAAGAGTCGGACTTGGTACTATTATGATGGCAAAACTCCATGGGCTTGATTGGGAAAAAGTAGCGGACACCCTGCGAAATGTTGGTGCTCCTACTACTGCTAAAGAACTTGGATTAAATGAACAGCATATAGTCTCATCCCTAGTTTTGGCAAGATCATTAAGACCAGACAGGTATACTATTCTTAATAAAATTAAACTAGATAATTTGTCAGCCCTCGACCTAGCAAGATCTGTTTCAGTGATATGAAAGTGTGAACAGGTCTGTATTTTACAATTGCTGCCTGGTCTGAGCGCAAGAGCCTCTCTAGGATGTATCAAGGGGTTAAACTATAACGAGATGTCAGACAGTCTTGTTTTCTGATGCTTCCAATACCTTTTCGTCGGATTCTGGCTTTTCTAATGGCGCTGGAGGCTCATTCGCGGTCTTGTATTCCTCTATGAAATAAACAGTTTCAATTTCTTTGACAAACTTGAAAATATCATCTGCGATTGCTCTTTTGATAATTTGTAATCCCTCCAATAGATAACTCTCTCCTGGTAAACTAACTTCCATAGTTGATGTATCTGATTTAATATCAATGGATTTCTCATTTATCGGAATTCTTCTATTTATGAGCTGAAAAGCCTTCTCAGCAATGCTATCGATTGTCTTCAAAACGTTCGCTTCGTAAACAAGCACACGGCCAGCGTACTTGTGATTAAAGTCCACTTGAACTCTACCTGAGCCTATATACCTTACTGTGCCACGACGTTGGTCCAATTCTATTTCATCGCCGACACCTACCTCATCTGCCTTTTCGCCTAACTTTCGCTGTGCGATCATTCTTACTTTACTGGGCTCTCTTTCTCCAAATCCCTTATCCGGAGTAACTGTAATACTCAATTTATCACCAGAATTAGCGTTTGCCAATGCTTCGTCAACGCCCTTCAATACCCATCCTTCCCCTACCGATATTAGTCTTGATCCATATCGCCTACCTGGATCGTAAATATTATTTTTTTTAGCTTCTTCCTCGTTAGTAGTTTCAAACACTTGGCTAGTATCTTTAATCTTGGCGGTATAATCAACTAATATTAAAGTACCCTTTTCCAAAGTCATAAAACTCGCTAATGATTTACCATATATTAAGTTTGACGCATGAAGTAAACCGCGTTCTTTTATGGGATAGCTTTTAATTTTTCAGCTGCTATGCCTAAAGGTTCGTCAGTGGTCTTCGCGTTCATCATATTAGTTACCGAGGTGATAGAGGAAACAGTTCGCATGACATGATATTTGTTCACTTCACCCATACATCCTATTCTAAATACCTTTCCTTTTAGCTTGCCGAAACCGCCAGCTATCAACACCTTAAATTGTTCTGAAAGCAATGTCCTGAATTTGGAATCATCCATCCCATCCTTGTAATTGAAGGCAATTACGACGTTGCTTCTAGCATCTAGTTTGGCAAATGGCTCGAATCCAATCGTACTCAAGCTGCTGTAAAAGGCGTCAGCACAAGTTGCATGTCTCTTTATTCTACTTTCCAAACCCTCCTCTAATACAATGTCCAAAGCTTCATTGAAAGCAAAAAAGAGAGGCAATGCAGGCGTAAATGGTGTCTCAAAATTCTCTTCAAAATATTTAAAATATCTCGCTAGATTAAAATACTGAGTAGGAGGTGGATTGGATTTTAAGTACTTTTTGGCCTTGTCGCTAATTGATAGTGGTGATACGCCTGGAGGAGCCGCTAAGGCCTTTTGTGAAGCTGTTACACAAATATCAATGTTCCACTTATCAACAGGCAACTCATCGCCGCCTAATATGGAAACAGCATCTGCTATGAAAAAGGCCCCCTTGTTGGAACATAATTCTCCTATCTTTTCTAAATACCGGAGGGTTGTTCCAGTGGAGGTTTCATTGTAGACTGCGTATGCGGCCTTGATTTCATTCTTTTCAAATGCCTCTTCAATAGCTTCAATACGTGGATTTTCTCCGAATTCTGATTCGACTCGAATCGCATGTCCTCCCCACGCATCAATTAAATCTGCCAGACGATTTCCGAACTCACCGTTGACTGGAACAACAACCTTATCACCCTTTCTAATCATGTTTATCACAGATGCTTCAACGGCACCAGTACCTGAAGCTGTTAACAAAATAATGTCGTTCTCGGTCTGAAAGACTTGCTTGGTTTTCGATACTATAGTTTTGTATAGATTTCTAAAATCATCGCTTCTGTGATTAATAATTGGAGTAAGCATCGCATTCATCACTCTCTCTGGCACATTGGTCGGACCAGGCACCATTACTAAGTAATCCATAATCTATTCGATAAGACCGATCGTCCCGTATTTATAATTACACGAATAGTAAAAATGATAATACTCTTATATGACAACACATGTCATGTTCGCTAATCATAGAGATAAGATTCTTAGTCTTATCTCTGAACTGCATTGTGATACGTTAGTTTCCTTTATGCCAGAAAATGTCTACTATCTTACTGGTTTTTGGGGAGAATCTGTAGTAGTCTGCACGAGAAACAGTTCTAAACTCATTGTACCAAGATTGGAAGCGAAGAGAGCAGAAAAAGCAGCTCCGTCGTGTGAAATAGTCGCTTCAGAACGCGGGAAGTTTATCATAGATCAAGTTTTGAACGAAATCAGGAGAAGAAAAACATGCTCTGATTGTGATGACCACGTTGTAATAGAATTATTGCTTAAAAATCTGTCAAAAGGCTCCCTGATTATTAATTCTGAACCTTTTTCTAAAGCTAGGATGATAAAAGGGAAACGAGAAATCGAGATGATAGCTAAAGCTTCTCAGATAATTGACAAACTCTATGAACGGTGCATTCGAGAGATAAGGCCAGGTCAGTCTGAAAGCTCGCTACAAGCGATTCTAGTGTATGAGGCATTGATGTCTGGCGCAAATATGATATCTTATAAATGGTCAACTAATCCAATCATTGTCGCATCTGGTCACAATAGCTCATACCCTCACGCTGAAGTCACCGATCGAGTTTTTAGCAAGAACGATATAATCGTCGTTGATTTAACGATTCGATATAATGGTTACATTGGAGATGCGACAAGGACATTTTTTCTTGGGAAGCCCAGCCCAAGAGTTAAAAATATCTATGAGATAGTGAAAGTCGCGCAGCAGGCCGGAATCGAAGCACTGAGCTCACCTCAAATAGCCGGGAACATAGACAAACTAACAAGATCAGTCATAGACAAAGCAGGTTATGGGGACGATTTCATCCATTCTACCGGACATGGCGTAGGATTGGAGGTTCATGAACGCCCTTGGATCAGGGCTAACGATGTGGAGCGTGTCCAGAGTAACATGGTTGTTACTATAGAACCTGGGATATATATTAGAAATAAGTTTGGGGTGAGAATAGAAGACACCTTGTTAGTAAAAAATAATAATACCCGCGAGCCTGCAAAAAACTTCAACTCATTTACTAAAGAGCTTTTAGAGATTACCTAACTTTGATTACAGAAAATTAGAGGAACAAAAACGAGAAAACTAAGAGGGAACTTGAGCATGACTAGTGTAATTATTTTGGTTTAGTTGCCTGAACTTCTATAATGTCCAATAAGCGCTTTGCAAACATTGGCTTATCTTGCATCGGGGTATGGATGACGTTCTTCTCAACATCTACTATGTGAGTCTCGATCATATCGGAACCAATCCTAGAACCATCTCTGCCTACATCATTGGCAACCACCATATCGCATCTGGCATTCATCAGCCTTTCGTATGCTCTCTCGATCAAGACTGAACAAGGAATGTCACATTCAGCTTTGAATCCAACCAAAAACAGTCTATTCGATAAGTCCCTAACTTCATCAATGATCTTTTTGGTGGGAGACAATCTTAAATCAAGATAAGGGGAATCGCTTTTTAGTTTGATATTCGATTTATCCGCTAAAGTATAATCACTTACTGCTGCAGCAAAGATCCCTACGTTGTACTCTGAGCTAGACAACTCCTGTCTTACAGCATTAAGCATATCCTCTGTTGTATTTACATTAATTATTCTTGCGTCATTTAACCCTTCAACTTTTGAAAAGCCATGTCCAAAAACTAGGGTCACGTCGGCTCCCCTAGCCTTTGCTTCTCGAGCGATAGAAACGCCTGTCTTACCACTACTTAGGTTGCTAATCACTCTGACGGGATCAATATATTCAATAGTACCTCCAGCAGTGACAAGGACTTTTTTATTGTTGAACCAACTTTTTCGTGAGATCGGTTGAAGTTTTTTGATGGTAAAGGCAACAACGTTATCGGAGTCGGCCACCTTGGCTTTGCCTTCGCCTATATTAGGTTCTAGAATATCGATTCCTGCCTGTTTTAGCTTATCTATGTTGGCGAGAATAAGTTCATTATGAAACATCGATTGATGCATTGCGGGACAGATAATTATTGGAATATTCGCTCCGACAGCAACCGACAAGGTCGAGGTTACGGAAGTATCATCTATGCCATTAGCCATTTTGCCAATCGTATTGGCAGTACATGGATAGACGATAACAAGATCAGAAGTGTCATAATCAGCCAACGAAATGTGCTCTAAATTTCCAGTCAACTTCGTAACAACGTCGTTACCCGTGGCCCATTTCATCAGTTCCGGGTTGATTAACATTGATGAGCTGGTATCAGACATTACAGGATAAACTTCAGCCCCATATCTCATAAGAAGCCGTGCCAAATCGACTGCCTTGTATGCCGCTACGCTTCCAGTTATACAAAGTACTATCTTCTTATTCAGAAGTTCGGTGCCTAGACTAGCGATAATGTCTTTGGATGGATGTTTAATTTGATTTATTCTTATCCTATTCATTCATTCATACGATCCTCCTTTCCCAATGTGTCCTTCAATTTCGAATATTCATCCTCAGACATGTGAAAAATATTTTCTTTTGAGGGGAAGACTCCTGATCTAACGTCGTTGATATAATTAGAAAGTGCCTCGTGAATTTGCTCTGATAGGTCCAAATATCGCTTCACAAACCTCGGCTTTATTTGTCGATAAAGTCCAAGGATATCGTGCAAAACGAGCACTTGTCCATCACAATTGGTACCTGACCCTATTCCAATAATGGGTACCGCTGTAGATTTGGAAACTATTTCAGTCACTTCATCTGTGACCATTTCCAATACAATGCTAAATGCACCGGCTTGTTCTAAGGATTTTGCATCAGAGATAATCTTGCGAGCCGCTGCCATAGTACTTCCTTGCGTTCGATATCCATCCCATAATACTGATGTTTGAGGTTTTAAACCAACGTGTCCCATAACCGGTATCCCTGAATCCACCAGGGCCTTGACCGTGCCGGAAATTTCCGAGCCTCCTTCAAGCTTGACTGCATCACTCCCTGCTTTGATAAGTTTGATGGCATTGTCTAGTGCAATATTTATCGAAGTTTGGTACGAACCAAACGGCATATCTGCCGTAATTAGAGAGTGTTTTGTCGCTCTACCGACAGCTCCGACAAATAATAACATCTCGTCCATTCGAACTGGTATGGTGGATGGATAACCCAGCACAACCATTCCCGCACTATCACCAACTAGAATAATGTCAAGTCCAGCATTATCGCAGAGGAATGCCATGGGATAATCGTAGGCAGTTAGGACGGTTAATTTCTCATTACTACTCTTCTTTAGTAAAATATCATGAACTGTGAGCTTTTTCATAGGGCTCATTCTGAGTTTGATTGTTTTTCGAGCCCATTTACTATAGCCTTTAATGAGTTAGCAAGGTTTCTTCTATTACCAAATTGATTTATTGTGTTCTTCAAATAGTCTATACCTTTTTCTCGCTTGAGCGCAGTTATAGTATTTATCATTATCGGCATCACTCTAATTACATTATCCACAATAGTGATATCTGCTGTCTTAGCTGTTCTAGACATAGGATTTATGTCCAGAGCAATAACTTTTTTGCCCATATCCACAAGCGCTTGGGTACGATCTCCATCCTCCATAGCCAGCATGATCACATCTGCCATGTAAATACCATTAGAATGTACAAACTTCCTACTGCTTGTTAGACCTGGAACAATAGCTGATTCATTCGAAAAGGAACCAAGACAATTCTTTGCACCCTTATTTTCAAGTTCTTGATTTATCAAACGTTCTCTTTCTGAAGATCGATGGAAAAGATTGATTTCAATACGTGCTGGTATTAAATTGCTTAGCTTAACTATTTCTGTAGAACATAATGCCGCAAAGTTTCCGTTAACTGATACGACTGGACGTTTGGCAATCAGAAGGCAGGAACATGCAGCTTCTATCGCGCTGAAAGAAAACTTACTAGTTTGTTCGCCCATCAAATAATCAAAGGCTTCTCCTCTTCCATGCGCGATTAAACCTTCTGAGGCAACGAGCCCCCTTTGAAAACCATCTACCAGATGAGCTCTAGTCTGAAGAGAGATAAATCTTGGGTGATTTGGAGGTATGTCCGATCTCAAATTAAACTTTCAGAACCATCGCTCCTGCGGTATTAATGTTACATTCAATTAGCGTTCCATTAAGATTTATTAAGCATTGCTTCGCTTCACTTGCAAATTCACTTGGGACTAAGGTGAATATGGTCTTCCCGAATAGAGCGACCCCACAACCAAAGCCAGCTGATCTCAATCGCTTCATACCTAATCTACATCTATTATCGATAAATTGGATGGAATTGGAAAAATCATAGGAAATACTCAAAAAGTTATCTACAGTTGGGGTTCCTA
>JANWJI010000195.1 GCA_025449515.1 Nitrososphaeraceae archaeon
AGAAATGCCAGAGTTCTTATGTATTATTACCAATAGAGTTGAGGATACTATGGAATTAGTAGTGACACCTATGCCTAGTTTATCACTCGTAAAACATTTGCTGGAGATCTTAGCTTACTCCGCCACGAGTTCAAGACAGTAAATGTTCATGCTGAACCCCTACAGAATTAAGCTCCAGGTTATGAAAAAATGTGCAAGAGATCGATTCTAACTAATTCTAATAATAATATCATTCTGAACATCCATTAGAGCGTGGCGGTGGAGAGATAAGGCACGTTCTGCATAAAAAAATATAAAGCAATTCAAGTGTATTTCCTTAATACTAACCCTCCTACGTTGACCGCTATCTTTTGATAAAATTCATCAGCTATTGTTCTCATTAATCATATATTCAATTGGGCAACTTCCTTACACGCTACTCCAATGAAGGTTATGAAATGTACAATTTAGTGAAGTAAGCTTGAAAATTCAGACTGAAATTACACATAGGGGTTCGTAATACGTATACACTGTTTTAGACTATAGGTTTGAACCTATAGAAAGGTATGGTTTGTATTAGCATAATCAAATTCTTTGTAGAATGGTAAAAGAAATATGCCCTAATATGCCATCTAAGAAGCAATACAGGTAGTATGTTAGAGTATCAGAAATTTTCTACATATGAGACTTTGACTATGTTGACTTGTATTCATTGCAAACAAAGACCAAACGATAAAACTTGTTATCCGAAGATGGAAATCTAACATTTCAAAGCCAACGAATTTGACGCATTTCGAATTAACTAGTAAAAAGTCAACCAGCACGAAAAATCCTAATGAGGGTATCATAATATAATAAGGGCATTTTGATAGATACTCTTGAATTGGTTGGACAGAGACAAGCCATTGGGATACTAGGTATGGTTTTTGCAGTATTAGGGGGTGTCGCATGGTTTCTTCGACAAAATATAGTAGCTATAATGTTATGGGGAGTAGCTGGTTTAATATTACTCAAATTAAATAAGCGATCTAAGCCGCGGCGGCGGTAATGGTAATCTTGAAGTTATACCTTATTACACTAAAAGTATCTAGTAATCGAGAATTGTCCAAATACCTCTGTTATGTCACACATTTTTGGAGCCGAGGTTCTATCAGCCTTGCTCTCAATCGAACTACCAAAATCTGGGGAAATGACATTAATAATTTCTTATTTAACCTGAAAAGGCTTAGGATATCTTTTCAAACTACTCTTTCCACGAAATAGCGTGAAGTAAATCGATGTTGAAAATATAATAGCCATTCTTTATACTATCTAACCCCGATAGATTGTTACGCATGTCTCCATGTTTATTGTAATAGCTACTTGAACAGTATTTTGTGCCTGACCCTCGTGATCAGGGCACATGCAATTCAAGTTTCGTTCTCAAGTTTAGCATGTTAGGAAATCACCGTCATGCATGCAAAACTGGAACATTAAATGATTTTAAGGACAGCTTGTATAATTTTTACATGATCCGCCTGTATTTCTGTAGTAACTAAAAGCAAGTGATCTCCATTCAGTGGTATTGTTATGCGTTTGATCTTCTCATATTCCGTCATCGAATATTTACCGTAACCGATTTTTGGAGATAGTGTATTACGCAAGCCCCATCTAGCCAATGCTTGTAGGTTTGATCTTTTCGTTTCATCTGCTGAAAGTAGATTCTGTATACCTTCAGCGTGACCCCCATGTTTTATCTCTCCAGTATGATCGCAAATTCCCGCAAAACGGACCTGTGGATCGATGTCAAGTATACTTTTACATAGCATGTCAAAATCCATATCTCTATTGTGTAACTATAATTATGATTCTAATAAGTATTCTTACCTTGGAATGCACCACATAGACCTAGTCGAAAATCGATATTCCATTAGACGGAATTCGTACTTAAATCAGATACGTTACACAATATTGGACATGTGAAAGATAGTAAGAATGGAATCAATTATATTCGTAAGAGATCTATGGAATAAATATAATCTATTTAGGCCCGTGTAGACTAGACCATTTCTGTTATGAAATAGTTTAAAGTCATGACCAACATAGTAACAATGTTGAATTGGCTGAAGATTCAAATACTCTAACCGACTGGATTGAGATTCCAACAACATCTACAACAAAATGCTCCGAGTGTCATCATGAGATAATGCCTGGTTTGGCACTTTGGTCAAAATCTGCCAAATTGATCAAACATTTAACGTGCAAGAAAGAGCAGCATTTGGTGAATGAAAAGCATACAGAACACAAAATCTTCACTGCAGACGTTGCAGGATCATCAAGCCGAGGCTGGATACAAAAACCAGGGACAATTGAATTAAAGTGCTTTATATGCGGGCATTTAGCGGGGTGTCAAAGATGCATATTCACGAATTCCTGCGATAGGGAAATCGTGTCCCAATTATGCATCTGTGAGAGATGTATGGGTCAAATGCTAGAGGAAGATTCAATGTCAATGGATCTATATCAGAAGGCGTTCCTTAAGAAAGCGAAGATTACCATAGAATAGGCCCAATTTGCGGTCCTCAAATATATGGACCTTGATTCGGATGCTTGCTCACTTTTAAGTTTCTAAAGTGGACAACGTAATTGCGTAATGCAACTGAACTAAAAGTATACAGAACAAACAAAAGATCAAAAATTAATCTGCCGATATTATTCTAGAGTCTGTAAGGATAGAAGTTCAGTCGCTAATTCCGTAACTAAGCATAAGAAAGCGATAATGAAGGGACGTGCTCATTGCTAATGGAGCTGTCTGAAATTTGGTATGTGGACTGGTTGACTCTGCTTTTGGGAAGAAGAAGAGTAAAGTCAAATTACAGATTAGATAACTTAGAGTATAGATCAGTTATTCGCTGTGGATCACGATTCATATTATTCAATATTGAATCAGATCCTATTGCTCTGTCTTAAGGCATGGGCATAAAAATTAACATAGTAGTTAAATAGCACTTAGAAATTGTAATTGACTGTTGAGAAAAAACGAAAGTGTAAAGCTCTCAGTAGAGACTAAGAACCAACAAACAAATGGGGAAAAATGCGAAATCTTGAATATCTGGGAGGTATTGGGCAGAAGGTGGGCATTGGCGATACTAAAGAATCTAAGCAGCAAAGAGGTGATACGTTTTAACGAGCTCAAAAAAATGTTGTCTGGAATTAGCAGTACTGTCTTGGCAGCAAGACTGTTAGAGTTAGAGCGTGAAGGATTAGTTTCAAAAAAAATTTATCCGCAAATACCCCCGAAGGTAGAATATCGTCTGACACGCCAAGCAAAGGAATTGGAGGTAATTTTACGAGACCTAAGCAGATGGGCGCATAGTTGGAGAGCGCCGGAGATCACAGCCACAAAAACGAAAGAAGTATACAAATAAAATAAAATAAAATACAAAGGCTTTGCACGCAATCTTCCAGAGAGAATTCTCCATCTAACTCATTGGTACAAAATATATATGATTAAATGCTCTCGGTCATAGCTGGTCTTATCCAAATAGAAAATTATCTGGTGTAAATGTGTTTTCAATTTTGGTATCCATATTAACTAGATTAGAGAGAAATGATAATTGAATTTATTCGATTTGTATATTATACCGCAATTCTCATCTACTTTTTAGCCTCAGTTTACATGCAAGGTGTACCATTTAGGAATACAGATAATTGGCTTAAATCCTCCTTTTGGGACCGGCAGTGTCTGGTTCACTCACATCGAGCTCATTAAGAACTTTCACCACGCCTGGCGTATTCCATGCCGTTTGTCCTGCTAAAGCTCTATCTTCATAGGTTTTGACTGTGCCAGAAAGTGTTACCGTCGCATCAAAAACTGAGGCGCTGATATTACTTTCTGGGTGGCTCCCCAGTTTCTTCTTAATGTTGGAAATAATATCCTCCTTTAACTGTTCATCACTCTTGCGACCTGGTAGCTCATCATTGGTATAAGGGTGGCTTCCGAAAACGTATCCTGCATAATAATCTTTGGCCGGCTCTTTTCTAGGCTCTTCTTCCTCCTTTTCCCGCATGCTGGATGGATCGCCAAAGATATTTATATATGCTTACAACGATCGTTGAGTTATTTAGATTATACGAGTCGCAAGTTATTCAAATAATGGTCATTCTACTGTGAAGTCGTCATATTTTTATTGCGGCAAATTCCCTCTTTTACCTGAATATGCATCCATGATAATTTCAGTTAACTATGACAGCTTGACTCCTTGACTCTGTATTGCATATACTATTCCTCAAATAGTAATCAGTTGCATTATTCTTTTGATGCAAATGACATGGTAATTTCTTATTCATAAAGTACCCTAAGATCGAGATCAGAGTCTCCCCAGATATGTCAGAGGGGATAACAGGAACATTTTGTAATAAAAGAACTAAGTATGGCTTTGAAGTTTACAAATAGAAACGAACTTACAAACAGTAACCCGTAACTCTTTAGGATATCTTCAATTCACTAATATATTTTTGAATTGTCACAACAAGATTGCCTACAGACACCGGTTTTTGGATGAATTCATCAATTCTTATAGATGGCAGGGCCCTTGAGAATTCAAGATCATTTATTTCAAATGCAGTCATTAGAAAAATCTTTACTTCAGGTTTCATTTCTTTTACCTTCTTAACAAATTCATACCCATTCATAGTTGGCATCCTAATATCTGACACAACTATTGCATATCGTTCGCGATTTATCTTAAAATGTTCCAACGCCAATAGCGGATCTGTAAAGCCAAAAACATTTAGACCGTATTTTTCTAAGCCTAGTCTAAATATATTAATAACATCGAAATCATCATCGAGTGCCAAAATAAAAGGTCTAGAATCAGCTTCGAAATCCGTACCTCTCATGATATTCTGATGACGACATGCATATACTTAAATCATATGTTTGACGAGATGCACATCAAGGTGCTATATGATAATGTTTGAACCTCCATGGAGGAATGTTTGTGCTCAACAATAGGCAGCTAATGGGTTTAATCAATTCCCATGGCAAATTTTCATATTCAACAGTATTGTAAACCTTTAACATTGAAGTCAGAGAAACTCAAACTCGTATAACACAAATAGTGAAATGTCAATTCACAAGAGAGCTTTTTTATAATGTGCCAAACATTAAATTTATTGCGAATTATTCAAACTATCTCCATACCAAATGATGTTATCGTACTACTTTGGAGATCTATCCTCACATGAAACGTTTTTCCAAAAGACATAATGCACGCTAATTCGCCCAATCATTCAAAGGGTATTGAATACTAGACTAATCAGTCTGACGGTAATTTTCATTCTAGGAAGCATTGCAACTTCCTCTACAATACAAGCTCAAGGTAATAGCGCAGCCGTCAGCAACGAAAATAGAGATGCAAATGCATTTGTAAGAATGTATAAAGCATTACAAAATGGAGATCAGAATGGAGCATTGATGCATTTGAAGGTCGCAGAGCGCAAGATAGTTGGGATCTAGCTAAAACTAGGGATCACAATGACCTCTTTGAGAGATGATATAAACGTCCAGCTTGTCCTTTCATATTTCCTGTCGAGAGTTGTTGTGTGTCGTTTATAAAGGAGTATTCATAAAGAGATAAAATGGAAGATAAAGATAAAGATAAATACGAAATTAATCTTGTTTTAGATAAAGATAGATACCATACTCTCTTAGATATTTGTGTAAAGTACAAAGAACAACAGGGTGTGGAACTAACTCCTAAGGAATACATACTGATGTTAATAGATTCGGCAATCAAAAAATGAAGATGTATATTCGACTGATTTGGTCAAAACTTGCGTAGTTAGGACTAGCTCAAAATATTAAGATTTTTATTCTTGACATCCCAAATTTGCGTTTTCACTTACGCTCGCATATCATAATTAATTGTGCCAAAGGATTAGGTCAGGCTGTCAACATTAATTATCGGCGAGAAATTGATCTTTGATTGCGCACGTCTTGTACCCTGCATACTCGAGATAGGCGTCTAATGTATATCTAAAACATGGCACGAAGAATCCTGGACTTGCACTGAAGAATTTGATCACTTTATCAAGTGGCAGGAAATATACGTTCAATACTTCTGAGGGATTTATATCGAGCTGCTTCATAACCTCCTTCTCAGAAAGGAAACATTCATAGACAGTTACGAAAGCATTCTTTCGCCATTCTGTTTCAGGTTCACACACATTAACATGAATTTTGCAAATCTCTTTCAAGTAGGGTCGAGAATAGACTCCGATTTCTTCGCCAAGTCTGCGACTGGCTGCTTGAAGATAGCTTTCATCAGCCCTCACATGTGCACTTACGGATTCAGAAAAAAGGCCTCCATGGGACTTTCCAATTCCCCTTTTCTGAAGCAAAAGTCTATAGCCTCCAGAATCTATATCTATAACAAAGATCGACGCGAATCGATGTAATAGGCCTTTGCTGTATATTTGAGACGAGCTCGCCGAACTTACTGGTTTATCAGACTCGTCGACCACAGTCACCGGATTTGTCATATGTATATGTATGATTAAAGCAAAACGTATAATACAATTAAACTTTAAAGATATATTCTCTAGACGAATCACGTGAAAAATGTATACTTTTCTTTCTTTAATAATATAGATTCCTACTACTAAAATACTAGCAGCCAATGGGCTTGCTACGATAGCAAACCAACCGGTACCAGGGAAGAAAAAACAGAATGAACCTTGCATTTATTTATTCATTTATTTTCATCGATATTCAATTCTGATGAAAATTGGGATCCTAGTCTAAATGCCTTAATGATATTAGTATACTGGACTCGCAGCTTTAGCTATTTTGCTTGTGCGTGTACGCATAAGTACGTCGCAACATTAATAGTAATAGTAATTATGAACACAAAAATCGTCGTGAGATTAACTTGTTTTAACAATGATCTAACTAAATGTATACTCGATGTCTTCGGTAGTCCTATCCTGAAAAAATCATTGTCAAAAAATATCTTTTTTGATTTACGAGGTATTATCAATGCAAATTTAGAAAATAAAAAAATATTTTTTCTAGTATAGCCGAATTAATAAGTCTGCATTTAAAGTAAAAATATCCGTGATTCAGCTGTTCATTACATAGAGGTATTCCATCAATATTATTATATTATAAGTAATGTTATCACTGCACTTAACCCAAGAACCTATATCAATGTTAGTCACTTCTCGTCAATATTAGCGGATATGCGAGGTTATTAGAATCTAGATACTCTTGCTACATGAAATGGGGGAGTCTAGACATACGCATAAATACTTATCATTACTTTTAGGTAATTTTATTGTGGCTATCTTTAAGTTATCAATTATTTCTACAGATTGGAATTGAAGTTTTGGATTTTCCTTCGAATTAGAGCATAGACTCCTCTTTTTTATAGCTGGTGCCAAATAATTCAAGTAAAACAAATAACTTCTCGGATAACGGGTAATTAAATTACTTTGATTATATGTAATATCCCTGCATTTCGCGACAATAAGTTTACCTTCTACATCCAATACAGCGGCAAAGTTCACAAATTTACTAGCTGATATCGCTGCCAGGCAAATTTTGCATAGGAATGTTCTTTCCTCCATCTAATTCTGAAACTACAATATCGATATAATAATCAGTTCGAATGAGTTTTACTATACCTTTTCCAATTAGAATTCTATTGTATTATCGATAGAAGCTCTTTAACATGTCTAGTTATTATCAATTGAGACGAACGACTGATGAAAAGTCATTTGATAACTGGACGTGAACCGACCGTTGTCTCTAGTTTTATGAAATGCCCATCTCTATAAATAGTAAAACTCACTGGATTTCCAGGAGATTTTGTCTTTTCTAAATAAGATATCATATCCTCAGAACGAGTAATATTTTTTCCATCAATTGCGGTTATTATATCGCCACCATGTTTTTTACCATACTGATCTGTAGTTGAAGCCTTTATTCCAGCCTTGTCAGCTGAACCACTTCGCAGAATCGTATCCACAAACACACCTCTTAAATTTGGTGGTAAATTTCCTACCCGACTTGCCAGATCAGAGGTAAGAGTGGCAACTTTGAGTCCTAGATACGGATGTGTATAATTTCCCTTATCGATCAATACTGGAACAAGATGTCTCACAATATCTGATGGAATTGCAAAGTTTATTCCCCCAGGTATCCCTCCAAAGGTAACGCCAACTACCTGACCTCTGATATTAAATAGAGGTCCTCCAGAATTACCAGGGTTAAGTGCTGCGTCAGTTTGAAGTACATCTGGAATAGAATATGCCCCCACCGGAGCTTGCACTGCTCGTCCGACTTGACTTACAATACCAGATGTCATTGTATTATCTAAACCATATGGATTACCAATAGCTATCACCTGATCTCCCACTTCAAGCTCTGACGAATTACCTAATACTAGCGGATTAAATAGTAATTGTAATGATTTTTGAGTGTTATTACTGTTTGGATTTAGGATCTTTAATACGGCCAAATCGCTATAAGGATCTCGTCCCGTCACATTCGCAGTATATCTATTTCCATCTATTGAAGTGATATCAACCGACTTTGCGTCTCCTACAACATGACTATTCGTAACTATGTGTCCTTGTCTATCATAAACAAACCCTGAACCTAGTGCTGTTTGGTTTTCACCTCCAGGCTGCTGACTATCAGTCGGATTCGCTGATGGTACCTTACTCGTAATTTGAACGACTGAACCCTCTACTCTTTTGAAGAGCTCGTTAAGTGGAGAAAGATGATCTGAAGTAACTCCAAAAGCCAAGCCAATTTGCTGATGAACGATACAGGTCAATACAAATATTGAGAGAAGCAGTACAAATCCGGACCGTGCTTGATAATTATACATTTTTCTGTCTGACCAATCCTGCCAGACTATATACGATATTAATGCCATATATTATTGTAAGGACTGATTCCAATTTTTATACAATATAGCTCGACATACTTAGTACTCTTGTTGCCATTAGTGTTGCTCTTCCCAAATGCTTGATAGATTCCTTGGTTCCATTCAGCATCGGTATAACAAATAGCCAAAAAACTATGCTCATATACCGTGTAAAAACTGCTGGAGTGCATTTTATTTTCTAGCGAATTGTATAACTACGTCTAGATTGCTCCTCGATAATTCAAGTGGAGTATCGTGTCGGAGATGTTCGTGTTCTCAATTAGACAGTTGTGAATTGATGTGCTGCACCAGCCTGTGTAAGTAGCTGCTTCATATATAAGCAACATTTAAGGTGTGATGGCTACATAATCTGATTTTGTAATTTCAGCTTAGGAATCAAATAGTTGCCCACGTTTGTGTTGTATTTGACGGATGGTTTTTCCTTATTAGCAATGTAACCTATAATGAATGGTTCATAGTTATGTTTTCGCAAGTCATCTATGATCAAATTTGAAACATTGGGCGATGCTACTATCATATGACAACCGTTTGCTGGAATGGTGGAGTTTGAAATCAAATATTCCTTTGTCACAAATTTCGCGATTTCATCATTCATGATTGGAATCTCATTTATGATAATCTCTGAATTAGTCAAAAATGAAAGCTTCTTGGCTGCAAGAATCCCCTCGCTAGAAACAGGATAGACAGCCATTATGTGCTCAGATTTGTCGAAATTCGTACCAAAATCAGGACAATATTTCGAAATTATTCTACCCAACGAGAACTTGGGCTCACTAAGGTTTTTCAGTATATGATCTCTAGCTTTAGTAAGATCTATAAGATTGATCTCACTCTGTTCCAGTCTGGATACGAGACTTGGATCCATTTTTGTTAGCATGAAAAGGCCAAATGCTGATAGTGCCCCAAACTTATTTGAAATTATTAGCTGCATTCCTGTCTCCACTTGATCATAATTCACAGGTAATTCTTTCAATGTATTTGCTATTGCAGTATTACCAAAGAAAAGCTTTCCGACTTTGAGTGAGCTATAGTCTTCCATCCCCAAATTATACCGTGACGTAAAGGCATCAAGATTTCCTCTAATCCTATCTAACATGACCTCAGACGAGGCATCATATATCGGGAATAGCATGAAACCTGAAGTACA
This sequence comes from Nitrososphaeraceae archaeon, assembly GCA_025449515.1. Taxonomy (GTDB): domain Archaea; phylum Thermoproteota; class Nitrososphaeria; order Nitrososphaerales; family Nitrososphaeraceae; genus JARBAU01. The sequence continues at coordinate 10,066 of JANWJI010000195.1, forward strand.
TCCGAGAAGATTTAGCTGATCAATTGTTTTGACCATCGCAATATTGCTATTAATCTCCGAATCCAGGTTCAATGTTGGATCAATAATTTGAGTTGCAGAATTGCTTGCCGCAGTAAATCCCACCTTGTCCCCTTTATGCAGCTGGACATAGTCAAGTAATGCAAATTGAGATCCCAGATTTGATGTCAATGACACAGTGCTCTTCCTAATTAGAACTTTTGACTGGAATTTTTTAAAAAAATTGATTAACATATTTTCAAATAATAATTGATCTTCTCCTATCTCACTATGGATCTGAAATAGGGAAAGAGCATGACGAATCACGGCTTCTTTTTCCATAACATCTTCATTGAGAGCAAATACCCTTCGAGTGAGTTCTGGGGCCTTTTTTTCTGAATAATAGAATGCATCGAACCAATTAGGATCTATCTTTACACTGCATCGTTTAACTTTCCCCATAGTAGTTTGTAATAAGTCGCTGTCAAGTTCATTAGAGCATGTAGGAATCCACCGTAAAGGATCAATCCCTTCCTTTCTGTAATTATATACTTGATCCCAAAAATTTTCAGACAATTAGAACTTCTCCCAATATTCACTTAAACCTAGTCTTATCGACACGATATATAGGAAAACACTGCTTAATAAACAAAACTTTTGGATCACAACACAATAATTGCCAAAAATCATAATCTTTAATCAGCCTAAAATATAAATTGAACATCTAACAAATATGAGGCTAGTCCAAAAAATAGTCCTCTAAATTAGACAAGAAAAAAACAAGTCTAATGACTGGAAAATTCGTCAGTTCTAAAAAATTAATGAAAACATGAAGTGCTTTTGAATTAACAGGTTGTGAAATGAATATGATTATGCCGATTGCAGAGGTGATTGTTATGCATTTCTCCAGTCCCTTGACAAATAGTTTTTCTGCCAGTAGCTGCAAATATTTATGTATATTTATATACTATTAGGTGGGAAACTGAGTTGGCGTAGCTAGAGCTACGTTTGCGATAGATATTTGATATCTTGCCAGGCAGCGAAGCATAGGGCAGTTAAAACGAATGAAAAGTAATCTAAACTGGCTATTTATTCTTCGGAATTTGAATCGACGTATAACTTGATTCCAAGATGCCTTTCAAGTTTTCTGGCTAGTACTTCGTCTGGCTTCAATGCACCTGTTTCGTACTTCCTTAACAGAGCTGCCCTTTCATTCATTAGATTTGCCAATTGTTCATGTGTAAAGCCTTTTTTCATACGAGCCTCTCTTATTAATCTTGAAAAATCTGAAGCAAGTATAGTATCATCAGTCATCTGAATCCTATGGACAGGATAACGATTTCTATTTGTGCTAGGCTTACTATTGGAGGAGTATCGATTTCGATTCATATTAGGGTTGATGATATTTGAGGCTTTTCCACCACGATTTAGTATATTGCTATCAGGGGAAGCTGACTCGTGAGGTTTCCCATGTTTTGAACAAGGAATGCAGACATTAAATGGACTGCCATCTATCAGGACGGCTCTTTTTCCGGTTGTCAGCTGGCGTCCGCATAATTCACAATATGACGTCATAGGATCAAAAAGAGACTATTGTAAATTTAGCCTTTTCTTTAGCATATCCCCCGAATAGTCTGGGGTCTGGTCAATTGTCACCTTAGTTCGTCATAATTACTTGGTAACCCGGATAAACTGCCTTGAGTTGTACATGTACAATTTATAGTGTCGGCCATCCAATCGAGAGATCTCTCTAGATTGCCTCAACTCATTAATAGTTAGGACACACCAATCTCATAAGATTTATCTTGTATTTGAATTCTTTGAAATAGTGAGATTTGTACTATTGAACTCGGATGAAAAAATATACCATCATTTAAGAGCATTATTTAAAATAGATATACTTCCACTGGGAGAATTGGAGTTCGAGTATTCGAGGAGAACAGGCCGTATTAAGAATTTCAGCATTGGAGGCAGTTTATTTGCCACTCTAAGAACTGACGGCGGACTTGCCATAACAATATTCGGCGCTAGAAATTTGATGAAAAATAAGGGTTTTAAAGAGAACTGTGTGATACCTAATTCAGACTCGTTACCGTTTGTCTGTGAAGGCCGATCATTATTTTCTAAACATGTGGAATGGTGCGGGTCAAATGTTGAAGTAGGATCAGATGTAGCGATCATAGACACTAGTGATAATGTGCTAGCTGTAGGACGAGCTCTCCTGGGAGCTAAAGTAATGAAGACATATCGGAAAGGAGTTGCCGTCAAGGTTAGAGAAGGAATAAAAAGCCGACTTGATTAACTACTCATGATTGATATGATGCGTGGAGGCAATCGTGAGATGAGAAGAATGCTAGATAAGATGGGATTGGAGATGAAGGATATGGGTAATGTTGAAGAGGTTGTTATCAAAACTGAAACTAGGGAACTCTATCTCATAAAACCTCAGATTATAGAGATGAAAGGAAAAGATAACACTATCTTTCAAGTAGTTGCAAGTGATATTCAAGAAAGGCAAAGAGAGATTCCATTTTTCAAAGACGAAGACGTGGTCCTTGTGATGCAACAGGCAAATGTAACAAAAGAAAAGGCAATCCAAGCGCTAATTGACTCGAAGGGCGACATGGCACAAGCTATCTTAAGCCTCACTATATGAATTAATTCTCACTACCATGAATCACGAATTGCATTCATGGTCTATGATTGGTTAGCTCAAGATTTATTCGTTAGTATAAGATTCAAACTCACATACAGGGGGTTGAAAATTTTCTCATTGAAAAATAATACAACTAATAATTCCATGTGGGACATCGCAACAGCAACCTTAGGCTACAGCATTGTATTTGCATTCTGAGTATTTTTCTGATTAATTAGATCGTCTGAATCTACTGGTTTTTCAATAAATGGTCGCACTTGTGATAATTCTAAAACAAATTTTTCTAATAGTAAAACAGCGTTAAGGTCAGTATTGAGTTTAAACATATTAGTTTTTCCAATCCTTCGACTACTGTAAATTAACTGAATTCTTTCAAGATCGGGTATTTCCCTAAAGATGGTCCTAAATGACAAACCCGTTTTTTGGGAGATTTCATTTGCAGAATAGTCAAATTCCTTGTGGTCAAGAAAGAAATCTAGTATCTGAGCAACCGCTCTAGAGGAGAATAGCCTTGCCAAAACGCCACAATCTGATTGATCAGTATATCCTTCAACTATCACAGATTAGCTACTACTCTGCCATATTTGTCTCTTTCTATGAAGAAGAGTTTAATTGAAATGTACTTTATTCACATAATAAATTGACACATATGTCCATTTATCAACGAATAAATATCTAAATACTATTATTTGCAGTGATGGATTCATACAAAACAGCAATCCTTCGTATATTAGTAAAACGCCATAAGAATCCAATTGAAATATCCAATTTGGTTGATGGGTTTCCAAGCCATTTTAAGAACGAGGTTACATCTTCAGTCCTGTATTTACATACGCTTGGATATATCTCGATTTATCATTCACCTACAGGTAATAAATATGTCTCATTAAATCTACAAATGAAAAGAGAGGTTTTACGTATGGTGAATCCAGAATTGGATATCTCGAATCAAAATATGCATTTGGACATTACTAATAATTCAAGCAACACAAATAATGACATAGAGGAGGCGGTTCCTGAAAAGAAATGCACCAGTATTTTACCGTCAGCGCGAAGATCGATTATCGGAGCAATTCTGCTCGCATCTGCAGTGTCCACGTGGGCTTTATTGACTGTATATATTCATCCTGGAGGCGCAGATTATCTCTCCAATAAAATCAACGACATGCAAAGTTCTAGCGTGAGCAGACCTATAGACTATTCAGTACCACAAAAAAGTTCGAATCTTATGTTAGTCTCAAACTATCTAATTGAGCCCCCTTATTTTGCAATTATTCAGGCTGAATATCCAATATCGTTATCAACATCGATAGATCATTATTATCCTTACCTTAGCGTAATAATTGAACATATTGATTCCAGAATGGATGGGAATTCCACCATAAAGATTATTTCGGAAAACTCACATAGATATAGGGTTTAGAGAATGGTACTTAATACACTAAAAAAATCTAATACGGACATTCTCTGAAAATGTTACTTTGAATTTCTATGCTGTATTGATGAACGGGTCGGCATGTGACAAGATTATCTTTGAGATTTCAGGTCTCATTAAATATTCTGCAGGTTTTTCACCAGAGCTAACCAGTTTTCTCATCTTAGTACCACTTAAAACTTCTCTAAACTCTAGTCCATGTGGACAATTCTTAGCATTTGAATATCCTAGGCATCTCTTGCAGTAATAAAACTCCGGAAAAAATATTGGCTCGATTTCGAGATCTGGATAATCCTTAAAGATCTCGTGAGCAGCAAATGGTTGATAATATTGACCAACACCAGCGTGATCCCTGCCAACAATAAAGTGAGAACATCCAAAATTTTTTCTCATAATTGCATGATGAATTGCTTCTTTGGGTCCAGCATACCTCATTTCGGTATGAAGGGTTGCAAACACAGTGCTGTCCCTGGGATAATAGTTTCGAATTAACGAATCGTATGCGTTCAAAATCAACTCGTCCTTGAAATCCCCCTGCTTCTTCTTACCGATTAGAGGATTCAGAAATAAACCGTCGTATATATTCAAGGCTGCTTTTTGCACCATCTCATGAGCAATATGAGGCACATTTCTGGTTTGGAATCCCACGACAGTATGCCACCCTCGCTTCTGAATTTCAGATCTCGTTTCCAAAGGAGTCATTCTAAACTTTCTTAATGGAGATGGCGATATTCTTGAAATCACATCAACTTTTCCTCCGACAAGACAATCATTCATTTCCGATATTTTCAGGACACCCGGGTGTTTTAAGTCATCAGTCTTGTAAAGCGCTTTTGACACTGAAAGCCTTTCCAGAGAATATACCTCCTCTACGTGTAATAGGCCGAAGTATTCATTGTTGTTTTTCAATAAAACTTCTCTAGCATCTTTCATCCTGATGGAAATCTGTTCGTCGACGTCTAAAATAATTGGGATGGTCCACGCTAGATCATTGCTCAGTCTTCCACGCAAGACAATTTTTTGGAAATCCTCTTTTCCGACGAAACCCTCTAATGGGCTAAAAATACCATCAGCTATGTTTTCAATATCATTTCTTAAATCATTACTGACATCTAGAAATGTCATCCCGTCAAAGCTCTTGTTAGTCTCGAGAAACCTATTTACAAGCCTGCCTCCATGAGGCAATATTGGATTACTATGACCCATGTCTTCGCTGTTACCCTTTTTGGGTTTTCCAGTGTAAACCGCATTCCTTATGTACTGAGTTTTCCCACCACCATCTACCCGACCTCTGGTCTTCTTCAGGTTTTACCGCACGTGTACAGGGTTCACAACCTATACTAGGATACCCCAGGTCATGTAACTTATTATATGGTACATTATTCTTTTTAATGTAATCCCAAACCATATCAGTATTCCAATCGGCCAAGGGATTAACTTTAACAATGTTTCTGTGCAAGTCGTCTATTTCTACCTTTTTAATAGTTTGCCTTGTACTTGTCTGGTCTCTTCTTAAACCTGTGATCCATGCATCAAGGTTGCTCAGTGCCCTAGCAAGCGGCCTAACCTTTCTGATATCACAGCAGAGTTTCCTATTATCGATACTATCATACATTAAGTTTAGTCCCTTTGTCCTTACCATTTGCTCGACGTCGTTTCGCTCTGGAAAATATATTTCAATAGTGATATCATACCTCTTGCGAATTGTATCAATTATATCGTAAGTTTCTTGATTAAGTCGTCCAGTATCAAGTGTGAAAATTTTGGCTTTCTTACTATCGATCTTGCTTATTAGATCTACGAGGACGACGTCCTCAGCACCAAAACTTGATGCAAGTCCTATGCCCATGCCGTATGTATCAATTGCCCATTTCAAAACCTGATATGCAGATTTATTCTCCATTTTAGCCGCTATCTCTCCCAATTGTGATATCGTCGGTCTTGATACACTAGATTTAACCGGAATCACGAATGATGTTTTGCATCGTAGACTTATATTCATATCTTTTTCTAGATGTAAAAATACGAGACTATAGCCTGACAGTAAACAAATTATTGTTATTCTGTTTCGACATAAACATTCGTATTAGAAAATGAAGAGAAGCTAGAAAGATACTGTGATCTAGACAATTTCGCATCAAAGGCGCATTAATGAATGAAATTTCGTTGGACACCAAGCAAATATAAAACCCCCAAACCTGCTAATCATCCTGTCGGAACTGAATACTATGATGTTGAACTAAATCAAGTAACAATTTCCACTATGACGTGAAGACTTTTATATGAATAAATTGTAATAACAGATATCTTTTGTCATCAAACATAATTAAACCTATAAAAGTTTCAGTTAAATCTAAGAGCGATCTGCAGGACGACGCATATGATGCAATTTCAAAAAGCGGCGAAAGTGGAATTTTTCAGACAGAGCTATGTAAGGTTTTTTCACTGGATAGCAGAGATGGTTCTAGACTAGTTGGTAATTTAGAAAAGCAATCACTTATTTCTCGTGAAAAAATCCTTTATAAAGGCAGATGGACATATAAGCTGGTTTTAAGGAAATCTTCAGCTTCTATAGATTCTGTTAAAAAGCCCGTGGAAGTGACCTGCGTAGAAGGGGCTCCTTGTTTTAGTTGTACATATCAGCATTTGTGTTCTTCAGATGATGATACAAGTCAGTATAGCCCGGCAAGGTGTACATGGATAGAGGAGTGGGTTTTAACAAGCTTTGGTCATGCCATGGATACTCAGAATTCATAAATCTAGATCTCTCGATACAATAAAATTTTTTTAGAACCTGCATGTAGTCATATCTTTAGTCATACATTTAACGCTGCTGCAGTTTGATTTTTCTAGTGCATTGGTTTTGGGAGGTGTAACACGCGACAGCTACGGCTCGCATATGTAGCATTCCTTACTTAACTCTGCCGAGTCATAATTCTCTCCTGATAAGAGTAAACACAATAGGCAGTATTTGTCTCCCGGGTTAAAATGAAGTGTAAATTCCTTCACAACAAGACCTTAGTCAATATCTCGTTAAATTTGATTAGTAAATGATTTTGATGCTGAGCTGAATCCAGACTCTATATCAGCTTCTCCCACTACTTTCCACGTTATCTTTTTTCCTGTAGACTGATTTGTAATTAGCTTCATTATTTCAGCATTAGAATTTGAAGGCGTAATAGTAAATTGAGACTGTAATTGAGCGTCTGTATTGGGAAAGAGTTGCGGCCTTCCATTAACCGGAACGTCCTCATACGATAAAAGCCCATCACCTAACGGTCGACCGTTTGCGAACAATTGATATTCAATCCTTGAAGTAGTCAGTGATTTATCAGTAGGATTATGTACACCAAAAATTAGGTTCAATTGAACTATTCGTGGATTAACTGCAGTAGCATTTTTCACAACTTCAACCTTTACCAACCTTACCGTAACGTCATTTACATTTGTTGGCAAGGTAATTGTTAGAACCAACGGGAGAAAGACTATCGTCACCACCACGGCAGCAATTACACCAATAAGTATGATCCTACGTTTACTGAATAACATATGTCCATATAGCTAGTGAATAAAAGTGAATTAAAAGCTTTCTTCCGACAGTATAGATAATATTATCAGTGCATATCAAATATTCTTTAAATGCCACTCATCGATGTCTTTATTATTTGGTTGCACTTAATTTGCGCTTCAATATGGGTCGGTGGCTCAATTTTCCTTGGTTTAATCCTTGCTCCAATGCTTGGTTCAATTACGAATAGTATGGAAGAGCGTCTTTCAATTATGATTAGAGTCGGAAGGAGATTCAACATGGTTGCGCTGCCGTCATTTCTAGTTTTGATCCTAACCGGATTATATAATTCACGTGCCTACTTAATTGACCCTAGTACGCTAATTAGAACCGATTACGGTATCATTCTGTTGATCAAGATCGTAGTAGTAATCGCAGTACTCATTACTTATTTCATACATATTAGACTTCTCAGCGACGAGGTTGAAAAGAGGATCAAGACTGAAAATGTTTATGGGCTTTATGTTCAATCTATACGTTCGAGAATAATTGTCTTAGGTCGAATTACCGTCATAATGTCAGTCGTAGTTCTTCTGCTTGCAGCCTTACTTCAAAGTGGAGGACTGATAATTTGAAGAAATATCTGTAAATTACTAGGTCAGAAATAACTATGACACTATAGAGGCATATATTACATTCGCCCAAGATATTACTAAGAATCAATATATATACACCGTGGTATGTCTTAACAGTAACAAATGTGAAACAGGAAGCATCTAGTAATTAGAATAAATTCAAAATAATTTGAACCGCTAATTTTATACTTCTATGCAAGGCCAACTTAAATCGAATCACTTATAAATTGACGTATAGATCATAATAAAAAAGCTCAGCAGATCAATAACAATAGAATTTTAGTATTGATAACGAAGCATGACTATCCTAGCTTGCAATTGTTGTCTAATGACTGTCTCCTATATGTACAATATTCCACACATTAGAACGACTACATCACACGTACATCTGTCTTCACAAACGTAACTACCTTCTCCCATTAACTAGGATCTTTTCCCACTAGATGCATTTAATGATTTCCAAGAGACCAGTGTCAAGACCGTCATGAAGATTATGAT
>JANWJI010000196.1 GCA_025449515.1 Nitrososphaeraceae archaeon
AAATCTGATATTAGTCAACTAACTTTGAAATTTTCGGTCAAAAGATAGTAATCCGTATCTGGCCCATTCGTGATAAGTGTTAAAAGCGTTACAACATAACGAAGTTTCTGAATTATGCAACAAAGCAACTTTTGCAACTATCACTCTAATAATCACTATTAAAGAATTTTGAAATATCGTATCAGATCATATGATGGTCCTTACTCTACCATTCGAATTTGAATCCTGTTACGCTGTTTGTAAAGAATATTTGAATTTGTATTCAATAGATTCATTCATTTCATGAATAGTACCATGAAGTTAACTTGATGTTAGATGTTTATTACCCAAGAATTTTGAAATAATGCGGATAGCCTTCCACTTTGTTCTATGTTATGTAGTTTAGGTGGAATAGGAGGAATTGAAGGACTCATTGATAGAACTGCATCCATATTTCAATCCTATGAAAAACAGAAGTGAGTTTCCATTTACCCTATATTCTATGTGGTATTATTTGCGATGGAATTGAATTACTCTAACATCTCTGCGGCTTTACGAAGATCTTCCTTTAACGCCAAATAAGCATCTAACTTTCGTCTACCTTCTTCGTCAGAGGGAAGATTTTCTAGCAGATCCCTTTTCTGTTTGTAAACCATATTCTCTATTGAAGATATTATATTTCCAAGTTCGTTCTCAGTGACTTCTAAAGTGATGACATTGTTATCTTTATCGATCCTGAGTGTTTTAACCATTTGTTCAAGACCTCTATGTAGGTATATAGCAAGGGATTCATATGTATGTATATATTTCCGAATAAATAGATTAGACTTAGGAAATAGTATCTTTTAATTACGGTATAGACAATTCTTCACTAACAATAATTATGGCCGGATATAAAAACGAAAAAACAATGAGTATTTTAAAAGAATTAGAACAGATATCAAAAACAGAAAATCTTCCGTCAATTGGGCCTATTAAAGGTAAAATTATATCGGACATTATTAGAAATTATGAACCCACCTCGATACTTGAGATCGGAACCTTGCATGGTTATTCTGCAATATTGATGGGAGATTTACTGCCTGATGATGGAAAACTAATCACTATTGAAGTAAATAAGAACCTTACAGACATCGCAAGAAAAAACATAGATAAGGCAGGATTGTCAAAAAGGATAGAAGTAATTTACGGCAATGCCCTTGAGATTGTTCCGACACTCACTACTTACAAATTTGATCTGGTGTTTTTAGATGCGATCAAAAGCGAATACCTACAATATCTCAAACAATTAGAGGCTAACAATGTAATTAAAAAAAATGCGGTTGTGATAGCAGACAATGTAAAGTTGTATGAAAATGAGATGACAGATTATCTGATATATGTTCGCAATACTGGTATGTATAAAAGCCAAACAACTGAAACTACTCTAGAATTTAATAAGAATGTGGAAGATGCACTAGAAATAAGCATAAGATTAGAGAAATAATCATTCAAGTGTAATATGTGGTATGGCCAATTCAACTCCTATTTGTTTGTTTGCTCGATTATCGGTTTGATTACGTTTTTATTTTAACTAAATCCGCATTTACGTAGTAACTGTAGGAAATTAAAAGATGGTTTTCTCGACATAAGGTTGATTAAAAATTTGAGTCTCACATAAGAGACTATCTATAATAACATACCGCTATTAATAGCTATTATTTTGGGAGTATCGATTTCAATATTCACACCCTCATAATGTTGACTCCTCAACCTAGGTGATGCCATTCCACGTAAAATCTTGACTGGTCTAATACGCTAGGTATTTCATTACGCTCGTTTTTCTATATATAACTCATAATAATAACTCGGCTATGATCTAATGGGAATTATAGAAATACTGGGCGGGTATTTGATACTTTATTTCCCAAGACAATCAAATTAGCATATTTTCTGCTTCTTCTGACCCCTATTCATATGACGTAATACTGTAAAGCATAGCTGTATCTATCGACCGAACAGACTGCTAATGTATATTATCACAGTTTGTCTGATTGTGCGATAATTTAATGTGGTAGTTCATAATCTTGTACAGTTTTCATCCCGACTCTCGATACTGACTTCTTTTCTGTGGTCATTCTTTGAAATGTGTACATAATTCTATGATCTAATTCCAAATGGCTTAGGAAAGCAATCCCATCATTAACCGTATCCTTAACTATTAATCCTCGTCCACATATACTACATTTAATAATGTGTTCATCCTTCTCTACCATACTATTACCATATGCACCATCTCTGTTTTTAATCTATGTAATATACTGGTTTCTATCTACGCATTAAGGAGATTGTTTATTATTGTAATTTGGTTATCTCATCCCGTGTTACCAATCACTGACTGATAACACGTAGTATTAACTAGAATTTCCAGTTCAGGTTCAATTTGTATGATATCTACTGTTAATATTTTGAATTTGGAATATTTGGTTAAGAACTGCAAGATGTTTGGTCGTGTTATTAAGCCTGTCTGCGATCAATAATTGAGAATGCGTACAATATTAAATCATAGACTCTTAGAACGATACAGTTATATACATATCAGTATTACATACTGATATGCAGATTGTTATGAATCAACAGAAAATATCGGACAAAGGTTTCCCTACGTGATATATCCAGTAAGTTGGTTATCTTGTGAAAGTATTGAATGAAACAGACAAGTGTCAACCTTGCAAACGATTGTAAAAATAGGTAATGCAAAAGCTGGTGGGATACATAGTAATGAACTCACATTCTAAAACACTACCAAAATATGCCAAATTGATATCAAGGTTTGAACTAGCGTAGTGTTCAGTAAAACAAAACAAAGAATAGGATTTCCACTCAAGGATCGTCGATATTACATTACTGCTTTACTTGATGTAGTAGCGAAGATTTTAAGAAAATGCTAAAATAATAATATTAAGAAGAGTAGATTGAATTAGTTTAGGATGAAGAAAGTACAATGTCAAAACAGAATAGAAAAATAGATTCTATGACATTTGAATATACTCTAAGAAAATGTGGTACGTCATCGCATATTATTCTTCCTGCCTCAATGATAGGAAAGAGGGTTAAGGTAAATATTGAAATCATTGATTAGTGATAATTATAACGGTGGCGATGATTCCTCTTTCACCAATTTAGGTTATTAAACCCTATGACGAAATGCGGAAAGTTTAGAACATAAAATCGAAAATAGGCTACCGATCCAATAATACATACTATTCTATGAATTATTTTATTTGGTGATAGAATTCAAGGCTCGGATAGATGTAGTAGATATGTGCACGGCGGCAGCAGGATTTGTAAATCTGGAACGAGTTTCAAGCCATGTGTAAAGATCTGCTAAAATATTGCTGCAATGGCTCAATTCCAGTCAACAACCGAGATGAAGCAGAGAATACATATCCTAGATTAGGATATGCTATCAATATATGATCAGGATGATTTACTTCAGTTAGTCCTTGTTGCAATAGAAAGGCTAGTTGAACAGGAGTTTGAGAATCGTTTTCTCCATTGGGTAGTATGATACCACTAGATATATCAACATTCTCTAAATCTCTATTCGACAAATGCCCAAAAACATTGATTATGAGTGCAACTATATTAAACCATAAGGCGTTTTGCAGAAATGTTGGTCTAAATCCAGATGAAATCAAATTTATACAGGTCCCATCAGATTTCACCTTAGAACAAAGACCCATCATCCCTCTGAATGTTGCATATCTTAACTACAATAACTTACAATCTAATGAGATAAAATTAGCTATTGCAAAGACTGTTGATACTTTAATGTCATTGCATGAAAATCATAAGGGAATAATCCATACTACGTCATATGAGCAGCTAAATTTCATAAAAGAAAACGTATCACAAATCAATGCAAGAAGATTGTTAGTAACTGATCCAGAAATACAAAGAGATGATGTCATATTTGAGCATATAAAAAGTACTACAAAACCGACTGTTCTTATCTCACCATCATTACACACCGGTCTTGATTTAAAAGATGAATTATCTAGGTTTCAAATAATAACCAAGGTACCTTATCCTAACAAAAGCGATAGATGGACTAATGCAAAAAGGGAACTAGATGCAGAATGGTATTACTGGCAAACAGCATTAAAGTTAATACAAGCTTATGGTAGATCTGTGAGATCAAAAGAAGATTGGGCAAAGACATACATATTGGATTCAGCATTTGGATATTTTGTAAATAAGAATAAGGGTATGCTTCCAAGCTGGTTTATACAAGCAATCAAAGGAAGGCTACAATAATAATATTAATAAATTCCCAAAAAATTCATATATCCTCTATCTTATTGACGTTGCTTTTTACAGCAAATAGGTGGCGGCGCAGAAAAATCCGGTCGTAATGATCTAGTAGCTTCAACAAATACTAATCAGAGACCAAAATATAATGCCGGCAATATACTCCGCTTATTTGAACAGTCAGATCTGAGAATATGTGAAGACTGCGGGAGGAAGGGTGACATGTGGGAAATGGAAGAGCATAATTGTCACGGTCGCTAAACCGACTACAAAATGACAATCCGAACAACAGTTAAAACAGCTGAACGATGCGTGGTCAAACTAATTATGGACTAGACTCGAAACCCGTTAGTTTTTGCCGCGTTTTCTCATTCACTCTAGTAGATACGAGACAAATCTTCGACTATCGTCCACGATAACATAGTTTATAAAGCTCCTCTTGAAGAGTAAAGATACTCGAACAAGTCTAAGTAGAATCCTCCGGTTGATTTCTGTGCATGTTCGGGGTTAATTATCTGTTTAACTTTAGGCGAATTTAATTACTTCAGAATTGTCGACTCTACTAATAATATCTATAGATAGTAGCAATTAGTGGATGGGATTCAATAATACTGAATCCGTTAACATGCAATACGTTTAACACATCGGACAACACCGGATTTTTCATCAATCCGGGGATAAGTATATCGTAAAAAAGTGTTTCTAATACAGATATGCTGCATGTTCAGATTATAAACATTCTCTAAAATGAGGCATTATAAGTATAGACCGACTTGGTTCGAGGTACATAGATATTAAACAAGATAAGACTTCATGTGTATCCCAGTCATAGGCGCGCGCTATGTCCTGTTTGTCATCCCCTCCATTCATCCAATCCTTCAAATATGCCAAGTTCGCGCGCGCCGCCCACATATGTGCCCGTACATTTCAGGCAATTGTCATTAACATCAATGCAATTCCACCACCAGTTCATACCTTCATATTAGATACTAAAAGATTCATTAGGTGAGTGTAACAAGCGACACGTATGCATGAAGCAAGGAGATACTATTACATGATAGTAGAACAACCAACAGACGAGCCGATCCTATGCTTGAAATGCCACGAACTAGGCCACAACATGAAGATATTTCTCATACAATACTTAGACGAGGAAGGCCATACGAAACAACAGCCATACAACTACTACAGCAAAACGAAACATTTCCATATGATACGCGAAGGAAATGATATATTTTAGCAACACGATAAGTACTTACGAGGAAACTCCAAGCGAAAAATGTGCTTAACCATGAGAACCAGAAAAACGAGGATTAGGGCTAGGGCTAAAACTGATATTCTAACAAGAGAACAAAGACGCAAACATGTAGCTCAATACCTACAGCAATCACTCACAGAGATCGAGATCGCGGCAAAACTCAACGTATGTTTATCAGTTGTATACCGTGATATACAGGCTCTAAAACAAACGGCTAACCAATTCGTCTATGACCTTGCCAAGTCAGATCTTGCATATTTCTATAAAGACCTACTGGACGATATCAACAAAGCCAGACTAAACGCGTGGGCGATATACTATAACTTTAGCGACTCGGAGAAGCACGAGAAATTGCTATCTATCAAAACAGTGATAGCAAGTAATACCGAAATGTTTAATCTTCTATCGCAAGGCCCGACTGTCATGGCAGTAAAGTCCTTAAACGAACGTATCAACGCTATCAAACTAGCTCAAAATCAAGGACAGCAGCGACAAGGGAGGACACCAATCGTATGAACAATAAATACCTTACGAAGGCTATCGATCAAACACTCCGCAACCTCGTAGACGTAGAGACTTCAGTACCTACTATCCTGAACACATTATTTTCCAAAACAATAAAAGATGAGTTTGACGAAAGAAAACCCTATTCTAAAGCCTCGCAGAGAATCCACAATTTCGCATCTAGTTATATTATTCCTCGGATCCATCGAATTTAACACTAATATTTTGTCGCCGAAACAGACGATAAGGTTAAGGAAAATGTGGCTGTCACCCCATATTTTCCTAGCGTTCCAGTATAATTTTTTCATTCACAAATATGCCTCCCCTATTTTTAGTATTCTTCTAGAGCAATCATAAGGAAATTGAAAATGCCGAATACCCTTCTTCCGTAGTCAATTTATTTAGAAGATCCGGATCATCTTGGTTGCGAAATCTAAAGTTAAAGCCGCTGCCCTTATTGAGGATAACGATACCAAAACCAAAAAAATCTCGATCTGGGGTGCGCGAACCTCATGGGACATAGAATTCTATCAACATTGTCTGTGTATACCGCGGTGTTAGTCTATACATTTGATCTCTGAATTCAGAAAAGGTTTCTAATATAATAAGTTTCATAAGATAAATAGAAGACACTATTTCGAAGATAGATGGATCAGGATTTAGAAGAATTATAGTCTGTTTGTTGGTAACAGGAGACAATTGTAGTTCATATAACTACTTGATTTAGTGCATTAAAATGTCGCGCTTTGACGATAAAATTCAACTGCATATACGTGCTTGCACTTGGCATTGTGGTGCGCATAATCTGGGCATGAACAAGTCCACCCTGATTGAGTTACAATGACGGTATAAGTGTTATAACCAGATTTCGATCTTACTCTATAATTTGATTCGTTGATCATTGAAATAGCGATAGAACAAAATCATTATATCCTACATTCTTGCAAAAGCTGAGATATGGTGGCGGCATGTGTTTGACTCTAACACATCTATTTTTTCTCATTTTTGCAATAGCTTAAAGGCATGGTTTCCACTACCAGTTC
>JANWJI010000197.1 GCA_025449515.1 Nitrososphaeraceae archaeon
CTTTGAGACGGGCTGAAATTTTTCGATTGAACTGATGCAGAAAGAGCCGCAGCGATAAAGAACATGTCGTTTGCGCTTATTCTTTGACTGTTATCTTGTATTCTATTTATCAAATTTTTCATTTCTACTATTGCTCGAAGGTATTGACTTTGTTCAGCCAGAAAATGCCTATTTCCGTACAGCAGATCTTTTCTATCAGATTCTTGTCTTTTTGTTTGTCCATCGAAAGGAAAAACCTTGTTGTGTTCTAAATAGTCGCTCTTATTCTCTAGGGAGTCCATATTTTGAATATAGACCGAGTTGTAAGGAGCTTCAACTGGTTCCCCTATTCCTCGATGTTTTCTTTGAATATGTACCTTCATATTCCAATGTCTTGGGCAAATTTGCGAACAATAAGGGCAGTGCCAGCCTTTCTTCTCCTTCAAAGGTACCCGCCTCTACGAATGTTCTTTTTTTCTATTATAATGAATACAGTCACTCTCGCAGTTACTGCAGTTACTGCAGTAACTGCAGGCTTTGCAGAGTCTCGTTTCATTTATTAGTTTTAGAAACTTAGCTTTAAAATAAAAAATATAAAAATATGTCTAGGTGGAAGTGATAACGGATTTTTCTCATAACTAATCCCCTGGGTATATACGCGAAGCTGCTGATAAATCAGGTCTCCAAGCCACCGCTCATAGCCGGTGCATTAATCATTGGATCCTCCATAATCAAAGGTAGGGACATTGAAGTAAAGGATATAACAAACCGACGGCCAGAGTCATGTAATGAATGGGAAGGATAAATCCGCAATCCATGCATCATATTACTTGACGGCAATCACATTTCTCATAATTGGTATAATTGTTACTGGCATATTTGGTTGCACATTGATATTATTAAACCAAAATCATACCGCAATGGCACAACAAGAGCCTAATGGTACGTCTTTTCAGATAGATAACATGACATTTTCTCATCATACGGCTTCTGTTAATGGTATTCAGTTGCACTATGTTATTGGAGGACATGGCGATCCTGTAGTTTTATTACACGGATGGCCAGAAACATGGTATGGATGGCATAATATTCTACTTGCCGAATTTGACCATGGAATGATCATACTGAATGAGGCTAACGCCAATGCATAATTTTCCAGACCTTATACTAACTATCACTTGGTGTTGGCCTTGATCTAAGAAACGACAGACAATCATAAAGTCACCATTAGGGATTGTTATATTATCAAACGCGAACAAAGGATCATTTGTAATGGTAACAGATGCAGTAAGATTTTTCAGATATTTTCCAGTTTCTAAATCTTGTATACTGATATTCAGTTGATGGCAGTTGTGGGAGGCACATGAGTCTGACTTTTGACTGTTTGAAGTATTCGATCTCACCGATTTATGAACCATTGATGGATTTGATCTAATAATGATCGCTGATATATACAGGTGCACTTGACCACGGATCGTTACTAACTTGACATCTGTAGGTAGTCAAGTCGTTTCCTCCACAGGATTTTTAAGAGTCGCGCAACGTGATCTGAGCTTGGTTCATATCCTCGGCTTTCCTCTAGTTTCTTAATTAAATTTCCAGGTAGCATAAGGCCAATGCAGACTACTTTGTTCTTTTCTTATCATATACCAACTCGCACTTTATTCGTGAAGGAGCGATTGCCATTCTGCGGGCACCCGTCCAGCCGGTCCAGGCACGGGTTGATCCAAGGGATGGGCGTGGGGGCCTAGTAGCTTAGGCCCGACAAAGAAATCTCGTGTGCAGTAATCGTAGAACCAATTCTCCCCGTGCTCGAAGCTCGTGATAATGGGATGGCCTGTGCTCGCGTTGTGTTTTGAGGCATGTTGGTTTGGCGAGTTATCGCAGCAGCCGATTCGCCCACATTCGGCGCATCTGCGGAGGTGTAGCCACCATCCGCCCGTTGTCAAGCAGTCAACGCAACCTGTACCGGTCGGTTTTGCTGTTGGATTGATACCCTCTCTCAAGCTTCACGGTCTCTCCTGTCTCATTCGTACTCAAACTGACTATTGTAGTATATATCTATGTGGGATATAATTCGCCAATATAACAAACAAACCAACAGAACCAGCTGCAGAACAGCGTATCCTGGGACCAAATACTTACTTCCTTTAGGTTCATGCATGTTGGGAAGCTCAATGGTTTTGCCTTATTAATACTTCAGCTGTGTCATGAGTTGGTTCTTTCTACATTCAATCTCCTTTTGGCTTGATGACGATTACCACCATTTGTTATTGATTGTTCTCCTCTATGTCGAATATGGAGTAGATATCTTTTCTTGATAACCTCATTCTCAATCTCCTGAAAGTCATATCTTTTATCAAGATATGGTCGTTATACACCGTGTGCTGCAGATATTATTATCTATAATACAAAAATTCCACTAAAATCCTAGAATCTGTGGGCGCTAAATTAAATTTTGTTTTTTCTTAACATCGAGATCCCTACTCATCTTTAGAAGTAATGTCACCTATAGAGCCAGGTTAGCATTTCATACAAATACCTTATCAACGAATTAATTAATAAGTACGCATCTTGTTTAGAATAGCATTGTCCTTTGGTGTTGATGTCCTTGGAGCATTGTCTGAGAAACTGAGAAGTCAAAATAATGATACATTAAATTTATACAGGAATTTTTCAGAATCAAATGAGCAGTTTAAGAAAGAAAAGATGAATGAAAAAGAATTCGTATCTAAATTCTTCACATATCTCATCTCATTTTCGGCTTCAAATTTTCTTATGATTAGAGTCCTTTTAGAATTGAAAACATCTATCCAAAAAGGAACATCAATGAAAGATTCGACAGGTGGTGAAATGCTGCCTGGTTCTGCTTCCGGTGCGACCCCCAGTTCAGGTTTCGGTATTGGAGGATTCGTAGATACTGGTGGCAATGTCGGAAAAAATGATAAGCATCCGGAAAATGAATACGAGGAAGATAAGTATACACTACCAAAACCACAACGTAATGGCTTGTACGCTAGAAAATCTACAAGGTTAGTAACAAATATGCCTAACTATAAAATATGCAATGTATGTAATTCTCAGATTTTAATAAATGCCAAATTCTGTAGTAAATGTGGACGTAGACAAGAGTAGAAATAAATGTTGCATACTGCTCGCTACTTTGCGAGAAAAATCATAACCTCGTTATTTCTATTAAGAACGTAGAACGTAGACATACGTCAATATCATCCGCTCAAAGACAAGAATGTTCACAATACTACAAAAATAGTCTTAATTTAGATCTAGTCGGTTTTTAAGATCCTTGAATCTGTTTCTAATCGTTACTTCAGTTACACCGGCGGCCTCCGCAATATCTATCTGGGTAATATTCTCACCAGAATTCTTGGAAGATAGATAAAGTATTGAACCTGCTAGTCCCATAGGATCCTTGCCAGCTGATATACCGCTTTTAGTAACATAATTCATAATATTCATTGCATGCCTCTTCGTTTTCTCACTTAATTTCGTCCTATTAGCTACTTTTGCAATGCATTTCATTGGGTCTACCATCGGTACCCTAATATCCAACTCCAATATTAGAAGCCTAGTCGTTCTTGCTAATTCTTTACGTTTGATATTGTTTAGTACTGCAATATCGTTTAGCGTTCTTGAAGTCCCCATTTCCCTGCAGGCTATATAAACAGATGCGGCCAATACTGACGGTATCGTCCTTCCACGCACAAGTCCTCTCTCCTGAGCCTTTCTATAAATATAAGCAGTCTTTTCCACCATTGCATTTGATAATGCTAGTTTGTCCTTAACTCTTTCAAGTACACTGAACGCATGACGCAAATTTCGATCTGCAGGAGAATAAGCTTGAGTTCTAAAATCCCATGCCCTAAGCCTGTCCATGGTAGAACGGACCGAAGCATCTAATCCACGGCCACTGGCATCCTTATCTGCCCGTCCGATAACGGTGGCAAGCCCCATATCATGCCTTGCCAAAGAGATAGGCATTCCAGCCCGGCTTCTGGTCTTTGCCTCGTCGACGTTAAATGCACGCCATTCGGCACGATTTTCTTGAGCATTATCTAAAATAACCATACCACAATTACTGCAAATGATTTCTCCAGACTCCGGATCTGTTATGGTTTTACCGTCCTCATTGCACATCTTACAGATAGTTGAATTTTTCATCATCTTTAAGAATAAGTAATATTATTATGATATTTCACTTATATAAATATTATAAAAGGTTTCATCCTATTTTTAAATAAACCTCAATAATCTGTGCTACGAAACCACGATGGGAACTCGACTGTATGATCATACTCTTAAAAATTAGCCAAAAAAAAATTACACTATATTCAATGCAAATTGCAATTATTAATTGCAATCGGGCCATTCTTCAATGAATAATTTATTAAAATAATTTTCATCTTCCCCTAATATTATACCGGTACCTTTTCAGGTTGAGCAGACTTTCATATAGATTATAGTAATAGACAGGTGTCGATTATATGAAGTGAATACTAAAGAATGTGAATAATTGTCACTATTGTCACTATTATAGTCCAATTTATTTACAGGATATGTTTTTCAGATATACTATCGCACTCTCATCTGAGATTGATATGAAGGGTCTTGTGGGCCTGGCTACCATAATCTCCTGCCCAGAAACACAATGTAAATATAATTTCGTCAAGGCAGTCTTGGCTTATTGGTTCCATTTAAATGGATTTGCTAAATTAGGATGTGTCCGCCATCTCACCTAAGGATCGGGAGATTTTGAAATACCATCTTAAAATTCAAAAGTCCTGACAAATACAATATCACAACCATAATGCATACTATTATGTTAGACTCCGTTAAAAGATTCTACTATCACTATATAGATTAATTACTGCGACCAGTTAACACCCGGTCTCTAACCTCAGCTAGGATATCTTCTAGAGCAAGATAAATGTCTAAACAGTCCACAAGTCTTTCGTCCATTTCAGCTTTTGTTATTTCCCTATAATTTGTATGTCCGGTACTATCGTAAGATATTAATTGAATCTTATCTTCATTTGTAAAATCCAGT
This sequence comes from Nitrososphaeraceae archaeon, assembly GCA_025449515.1. Classification (GTDB taxonomy): domain Archaea; phylum Thermoproteota; class Nitrososphaeria; order Nitrososphaerales; family Nitrososphaeraceae; genus JARBAU01. The sequence continues at coordinate 5,045 of JANWJI010000197.1, forward strand.
TTTGCAAGATATCCTTTGGATATATCAAGATTTGAATAAGATAGCCAGTTTCCAAAAGTTATGATCTCTCGAAGTTCATTTACAAGCTTCGAATATTCTTGGATCAAATCTGGATAATTGTGCTTTAGGATTTCTTCAAGTATATGAAGCGTTTCAAGTGAAATTGAACATCTGTCATTCAAGAAAAGGGATATGAACTGTTTACGTTTGTCGTCACCACCACTATCAGAACAAAAATGAAATGATATAATTTCTTTGATTATTCCATCGATGGAAACAAGATTTACGAAAAATGCTCCACGGATATTAACATCAAATTCAGTAAGCTTTGCAAGCGGTCTATTTGTATTTTCGCTATCCTTATTCGAATTCGACAATTGATTATTTATTAAATTTGGACCATAAATAATTACTGTAGATAGGTCTATTGTGTTTGTGGGGATTTTTTGTGTTAGAATTTAATTGTTTATCGTGCTAAAATGAAGATCTTTTGCTTAATTCAAAACTTAATAGAATTATGATAATGATTTGAAAGTCAGTAATGGCATTATCCCGACAGATTAGCTTTTACAAAATAAATAACAATTCACCAATCTAATAACAATAAATCGAATGGTATCGCAACTTGCATATAAAAATATCATGTTGATCCAGCATTCATGACTGTTTATTCGTAAGATTATTATTTTTGGCCGTTAATTTTAAAATGAATATTGCGAAGTTAGCCCAGCCTGGTTAAGGTACGAGCTTCCCAAGCTCGGGATCGCGGGTTCAAATCCCGCACTTCGCACGTATTGATGCTTTACATGACATACCATGAATTATACCCTAAAGGTAAACTTTAAAGTTTGGCAGTTAGTTTTTATCTATTGAAGATGAGCTTGCGTTGGGAAATGGTATATCAAGTTCTTTGAATATCAGATTCAGACTGGTGAAAGCAAGAGATTATGGCAGGCAGACCGGTCTTATAGATTGACCACAATTAGCACCGCTATCCTTGAGTACCGTTAACTACGGCACATTTTTATCCAGTCTTACGTGCAGTTGTAGACAGGATATCTGAATAGATGTTTACGGGTTAAACGACAAGGATTACAACTAAATAATCTATATAGTTGTGCTGAAGGTATATAGATCTATATGAACGATTGCCATAACGTGTTTATTTGTGCATACCCTACCTTCTTTATTGAGCTCTTACGATCCTGGCTCTAAAAACAATGAAGTACGTAAAATACAGTTTACTGGTAGATCTACTTACATTTTATCACTACCAAAAAAATGGTTAACTGAAATGCATCTAAAGGCTGGAGATCCAGTAGTAATTATTCGCGAGGCAAACAATTCATTATCCATACTACCAGAACCCAGGAGAGGGAGGACGTCGGCATCTGGCGGTTCTTCTGACGAAGTTACTGCTATAGTACTTCAAAATGAAGACTCGGCATCTTTAAAACGTAAAGTTGTTTCTATATATCTAGCTGGTTATAGTGTCATTCACTTGAAATCAAAAGTAGGAAGAATTAATCCAGTTCAGAGGGATGCTATTAGGGAAGTTATTCGTAGAAACCTGGTTGGAACGGAAATAATTGCTGATGCCTCGGATATTATCACTATTCAGATTTTAATCAGTATCCCAGAGCTATCTGTCAATACAGCAGTTAGAAGGATGTTTCTGATAGCTGCCTCGATGCATAGAGATGCGCTATCTTCCTTAGCTGAATTGAATTATGAAATAGCACAAGGGGTCATAAAATCAGACGATGAAGTTGATAGATTCAGTCTATATATTCTAAGAAATCTAGTCATAGCATCACAAAACGAACGAATACTTCGAGAAATAGGCCTGAGGAAACCCTCTGATTGTCTAAGTTACAGAGTCACCGTAAAGAGCATTGAGAGAATCGCAGATCACGCATATGGAATTGCCGATAGCTGCCTCAAGATCAAGGAAAAAATACCGATAGAGATATTTCGTAAAATAGAGAAAATGAGTGAGATATCGCTAAATGCTCTAAATGATGCAGTCGAAGCTTTTTTGCGAAGAGATTATACACTTGCGGATAGGACTGTAGACAGAGCAAAAAGTTTGCGCTCATTGGAAAACGACATAATCTTATTGTTGGACAAAGAAGAAGAGAAAAAGACTATTCGCAATCCTCTGAGCAATATTAATATCAGACTTATATTAGAAGATATAAGACGTACCGCTGAACATTCGAGTGATATTGCAGAAGCTGCTATGAATCAGACAATAGACGAAATTATCGAAAAGAGCTCGGCTTCATCAGCTTTGCCAGTGTTAGAAGAAGTATCTAATAATATTCCTACTATGTAAAGGATCAGCACATAGGTTGAATAGCTAATCTTATCTGAAAATAAGATCAATCGTCGTGACTTTGGTTATATTTTTAACTAAAATACCTATATACTGAACAATTTTTGTAGAATCATATTCAAGCTAAATCGCTTATATGTATTGGTTGTTCTTCATGCCTCTTGAGGGAGAGGCTACTTATAATGGAATATGATCACCACTCAGATTTTTGCGACAGCCACGGTATTTTTTCATAGTAACAAACGATAGCCCAATTGATTTAAGAACAGCAGTTAGGGCAATAATAATAATAATAAGAGAAAATGTAAAAGCAAAAAAAGAATTCTAATAAGTCTTTATATCTATAACCGTTGTGCTCAAAATTACACTAAAATACGACAGTGGTACAATATTAATCTCTGGCATAAGCCATATCCCATTTTCCACATTCGATTCTAGGTCTGGTGTTTTTAGGGCACAGGCCTTGTATTATCAAAATATTATAGATTATTTAACACAGAGTGAATTATCTTACGAAGATAGAGTCCTAGACCTAATTCCATCACCGCAAATATTAATGAACCCTAATTTAACTCATCACAATCGCATATTTCTCAGAGACTACCAAACACATGCACTCAGCAGTTGGGATAAAGCAAATAAGAGAGGCTGCATAGTTTTGCCAACTGGGTCAGGTAAAACAGTTATCGGAGTAAAGGCTATAGAAAAGGTAAATGCTTCATCACTTGTAGTAGTACCCACGATCGATCTAATGGATCAATGGACCTCAGTACTTACAAAATTTTTTTCTCATTCTGAGGCAATTAAAATTGGAAATCTAGGTGGAGGATCAGACGATATTCAAGCGATAACGGTTTCGACTTATGATTCAGCATATTTAAGGGCGTCCCACGTGGGTAACAGATTTGCTTTAGTGATATTTGATGAAGTCCATCATTTGGCTGCACCCGGTTACAGATCAATAGCTGAACAATTTGCTTCTCCGTTTCGTTTGGGGCTAACTGCCACGATCGAAAGAGAAGACGATTTGCACAAGGATTTACCGAGACTTGTTGGTGGTGTAGTATATGAGGCTCATCCTAGAGATCTCGCAAAAAATAGACATCTAGCTTTGTATGAAATTGAAAGAAGAGAGGTAAATATGCTACCTGAGGAGATTGAAGAATATAACAAATGGATTGGCATTTATCGAATTGGACTAAAAAGAGTAGGATTACGGATGGCATATGCTGGTGCGTTTCAAAGACTAATAATGATGTCTGGCAGAAACAAAGTTGCCAGAGAGGCTGTCCTAGCTAGGGGCAGGGCCATTGATATTGCATTAAATAGCAGATCGAAACTAGAAGAATTAAGAAAGATATTAGGTGAAAATCAAGGTCGTAAGACAATTATATTCACTCAGCACAACAAGTTAGTGTATGATATATCAGATAAGTTTTTGATACCGTTTATTACTCACAAGTCAAGCAAATATGAGAGACAAGATGCTTTGTCTGGATTTAAGGATGGGAGATATAAAGCCATCGTCACATCCAAGGTCTTGGATGAAGGAGTCGATGTTCCAGACGCTGAAGTTGGGATCATCGTCAGCGGAACTGGTAGCAGTAGAGAATTTATCCAAAGACTTGGAAGATTACTCCGGCCAAAAGCTGATTCTAACACTAAGGCGACGTTAATAGAAATTATTTCAGCTGGTACGCGTGAAATAGGAACCAGTATTAAAAGGAAGAGAGCCTTTTTTAAAGATATTAATAATGGTAATAAGTAATTCCGAAAATTAGGCTTAATTTTTCATCTGCTATTATATCCAAGATGTTTGAGAATCTGGGGAGTTTACGAAAATTAGGCTCAGTCTGTCAAAAGTTCTTCATATAATTCTGTTACTATCTATTTTACGTAAGCTGTCAAGAACCAAAAGATGTATTTTGATTTGTGCTATAATAGATGATATTAATATCATTCAATTTAGAATACATAGCATACTTGCGATCGTAAGCCATATGATTTGAAGCCTTGTTCAACAAATTTGTTACAATATTACTTGTCTGGTCTAAAAAAGGCGATATTACTTTGTGATTCCAGAATATAATCAGCAGGAACGCAGCCATACTGACTCGGATGCCGTCAATTAGTGATCCCAGTAGTAGGACTATTAACATATTTTTTCGCTTGGTCTGTCAAATTCTTTACTAACGGTTGACCTACATTAATCACTTTTTCAAACCCACTAAGCACCCCAGAGGAAAATATTTTCCATCCCAACCCGACAATTGCTAAAACGACTACAACCAACAAAACAATACTAAATAGACCCACAACTATATACTAAAAGACATACCCTTAAAGGTGAAGAAATCCAAATCTGTGAATTTGTACTATAAAAATGTTCTCAGAAATTAAATCTGTCGATGATGGTAATAAGTAATAAGATGTAATCCATCCTGATCAAGTTCTTGAATATGTACATTATACCTTCGCAAGGATAGGACAAATTCGGATCATGATTTAGGAGGCTCATGTCATATCTCTGATTTGCAAACTCCCCATGCAACCGACTTAGTTTAATCTATTTTCTTATTCTGTGTAGATTACTGTGCGACACTATCACAAGCTTGTCATCATGTAATCGCTTAATCTGAACATCAATCGATAATATGCCGTAAGTATCAGTGCTATGTCCTTCTCTTTTGTCTGAGACACGATATTCAACCTCAAGCTCATCTCCGACATAAACTTCTCCTAGAAATCATGTATTCCGATTAATCCATTTGGCGTCTCCGTCCATTCCATAAAGTAACATAACGTTATTAGAAAATACGCCCAGTTGCGTCATCTCACCTTCGGCACGTGCAAGTATGGCTCTACCGGGCAAAAGAGTTCCTTTGATTCCTTCTTTTTCTGCTAATTTTGGATTTTCATGTAAAATGTTTTTTACCTTTGAAAATGCAAGGTATTGTCTAAATTCTTCCTCATTGATTAGGATTTTCGATTTAAATGATTGACCTACTTTAAACTCATCAAATTTCAAATCTAACCTTAGAATTAAAGATAAGGTTCTATAAATATTTCAACGTGGAACTAATGGCTCTTCGTATAATAACCTTTTCGATAATCTCTCTATTGTGCATATCTACCAATAAGCTCAACCAATTAATGACATGCTGTAGCTTACAATCATTGTCTTTCCTACAAGGGAAATAATCATCAAAACATTCGGTTCTATCTTTTATGTACTGTATCTTTTTTCTATGAAGCTTTTTTCGATGGAGGAATGATTATGATGTTGAATGTTTAGGAATCTACATGCTTGTGGATACCACGTACCACCATCTGTTGAAATATTGTGTATTCCGTATCTTCTGATTAGGCACTGGATATACTGTTCAGCCACAAGCATATTTCTTTCAATGGAGATACGTGTACAAGATTGTCAATCGGTTGGCTCAATAGCAACCCATAACCATACATAGTCACCGCCTACTTTAATCAACGTTTCATCTATGATAAATTCAGATAGCTTGCATCTCTTTTGTTTGCAATATCTTCTTTGGCTTGGAAGATTTGAATCACTCCATTACGAAACCGTGATAAAATGAAAGACGATGCAACAGCACAACTATCAGATCAGTTGTATCTTTATCAGCTAGGTTGCAATAGATTGAGAAGACAAATATAAGCATCTCCACTTAACCAGAAGCCTGTAAATTCTTAAAATAAAGGGCATTATTCTCGGCTACAGTAACTCGGTTATTATTTGATTTGATTAGTTGGTTGGTTCTTACCCTTCAATTTTTTGCGGCTTATTGACCGCAATAACGCTAGGTCATTTTCTCTTGCTAACAGAAAATCACAGTATTCATCTACTGTCATACCATACTCATGCGCGCCTTTTGCTAACCGATCCCATAGTCCTAGGTTTACTAGCTTTATAGGTACATCGATACCAACGGCTCGGCCTGCAACCATTTAATTTAGGCACCAACCCTGTTGTTTGACTCTATTGCTTTCTGTCTTAACTCTGAGAGTTTGATGGTGATGAAAAATTATCGACATGAATATTGGCTGTATTCGTATCGGACTTGCAGCATAGGAGCATGCTGAATTGTATAGAGATGCAGTATCAAACATTCTATCGAAAACCTTCATATCTGATTTATCTAGACGGCTTCTGAACTCCTTCCACTCCCTGTATTCATCGACTGATGCTAGTCTAAAAGATGGAATTGTTCTACCCATAAATACATCCTGTGGCGGCAAGCAATTATACGGTAAGGTACATGTTAGAGAGGGACCGTCTAGCCGTTGACTAATAGCTGAGAAGATGATGTAAAAACGCATCAGTATATGATGTGATATTTTATTTTCAGTATCCCAATCCTAAAATGGATTAAATAGAATTTCCTGATGCTGGATTGTTGTCATTGTCATTGCTTTTGCTAGATTTGTCATTGTGCATGGATTTCATAAATATGAACTCTTAATCTCTTTTTATTATCAAAAATAATATCACAAATTTCCCACTTACACCTATAATCACCTGGATAACTAAATCGTTTTTCTCGATTCGGAAGTATCAAAGCATATTAACAAATGAATTTAAATGAATCTAATTTACAAATAAAAGTAATAAATCTCAGTTATCATTCTGTTGTGCCTTTGCTGTTGTTGTCATTGGCTGTTGTTGTCATTGGCTGTCGTTGTTTTTACTAGATTTGCCTTTGCCTTTGGCATTTACATAAACTATCGTTGCGCTGGTTGCTGCGAAGTAAGGCAGTAATATCAATACTACCACTTCAATGGGAACAGTTATGAGCGTAATTTCAGTCATCTCTTCATTTTTATCCTAATTTTCTACCTGCAATGGACTATCAATAGACACAAAATCTTTCTCATCAATCTCGATCTCTCCAAAAATCCCAGGATAATTAGCGCCATTGTAGTTGTATATGTCAATCACATTTTCGGCTTTTCTTAAAGCATTTCCTTTCAGTATGCCCATTATACCATTGTCGAGTCTATATGCTACAATCTGATAATTGTAATCAACGTCTAGATCAACCCAGATCTTGGGCACTGTTACTATCTATGGGCAGCGTATCTATTGTACTTTTCTATCTATTTGCATTTGCCGCGCCACCAGTTAGTTAGTTAGTTATCTCTTAGCCAGATAAGTCTAGTGAGGCGGAGATGTAGGTATAGTAGACGAAGTCAAAGGTTCCTGTTGTTTCAATGCTGATATCAAGTTCTGAATCTGAGGTACAACTTCTCTATTTGCTGCTTCTGGGCCAAATACCGCTATTACTTTTGCTTGTAGTTTATTAAGTTCCTTGATTGCGGCCTCTAATTGGTCTGTTTTGAGTAGTTGTGCTATATGAGTAGTATCAAATATCCCTCTCGGCTTTTGCATCATCGCCTTGGATTCTGACTTGATGAGTCTCTGAATGGCGTTATCGATACCTTCAAGAAGGACCAGTCTGGATTGTCTTATGTCATTTATCGTCAATTCTTGTTCCTTTGGCATTTTGGATGTCTGCGCTTTTACAGAACCAATAAGGTGAGAAGATGATGACATAGGTATAATGGCGGATGTCAATATCAAAAGAGTCGTTAGTATAGCCACAGTCTGACCTGTCAACTTGATCTTGATTCTTTTTGATCCTTTATCCATTATTAATACGCAGTAATGGCACGAAAATTGTTTATCTACATTTGGAAATATGCTACAATAAGTGAAATCAGAAATCTTATCGCTATAAAGCGACAGCGCAAATTATCTTTAATGTTATAATACAATATTTAATAATGGCTCTAGTCTCCTATTTTTTACGTGATAGTTCTATATGAAAAGTTATATGGCATGGTATTTCATTTCATTAATATTATTATGTTAAGACAGGTATCATTAGAAAATAAAACTACAGAATGCATTTGGTTATCTCTTATTCTAAATTCATAGCCTTTTTGCATTGCTCCACAGTTCATTATCCAACTCTTTATCGTATTTATCGATCTCATCGCTTGTTGGAATACCAAGATTTATTGGGTCTTTTCCTAACTGTAAGTCCTGCATTTTTACTGGTATCTTTGGTCATATGTATAGGAATGCTGGACAGAACTGGAAACGTCATGCCAATTGAATTTTGTTTAGAATGTGATTGCTCATATTTCATAGAGGAAGAAATAACTAACCAGCCAGTTAGTTGTTGTACTTACACAGATAGGTTACATTTTTGATTACCGACATGGGTTACACTTTGCTGCTTGTTATTAATGTGTACTGTGGATGTAATTAATTCTTTGTAGAAACATCTCTGATGGAGTAAGACCA
>JANWJI010000198.1 GCA_025449515.1 Nitrososphaeraceae archaeon
AGATCAAGAAGTTGGGAATAAGGGGTACTAAGTTCAGAAACAGATTAAGTAGGTCCAACAACATATCTGATATAATATCTGGTCTACTGAACTTTAGAGTTATGCAGTCTAACAGGATTTCAATCTAAGAATACAGTGAAAATAGACAGCAGTGATAGATCATAACTGCTAATTACGCAAGAGATCTATTATCTCACTAGGAATATGTCAGAGAACTTATCTTAATTGGTGTAGGTGTTGGAATCGGGCTATATATTACCAGACCCTGAATCTGTAGTGCGAAAAGACAGTGGGGCCATACGATGATACTAACTTCATGGAGACCAGTATCGTTATCTTTTCCAAGTTTTTACTTACTATCGCTACTAATTTAAAGACCATGGAATCTATTATTGTCTAAATATTGTGTCTACTATTGCATTGAAAGTATGAACGAAAAACGATCCATAAGATGATAGGGTTTCAAATCCTTCTAACATGGCGAATCGAAAATGGTATCTACGACAGGTATTGATAAGGAGCGTACTAGTATTTCATATTGAATTAATATAGGACAAAGTGTGGGTAATCTGATGTGGAAAATAAAAAACGGAGTCAAATGAGTCGGTAATTAAATGGCCATCAAAGTCAAGAATAATACAGAAACTTAATTTTGTGTACTTTATCATGAACACAAACAGAATGTGCGATCTTAGACCGGCTTAAAATGTATTGATGGTGTAGCCCCAAAGCGATTCGCAAGAACGAAGCAAGTTCGCAAACAGCCTCTGGGGTTCCAACCAACATCTATCATTGCCTGCAGTTATTTAAAAGGCCTAGAACACTTGTTGAGGAGGGAGAGGGTTGAATTCGAATGTAACAAAATTTTTGGACCAGTTAACAGATATAATCAGATAACAGATCCCGTAAGAATTATACAAGTAGCCAGATATCTAACTAGAGAATAAAACTATTTAGACTTCTTTAAATCAAAATAAATACGGATTCAAATAGTAAAATTTCCATTGGGCAATCCTAGCTCAGTAATTCGAGGCGATTTAGGTAATCTATAAGGTTTACTAGATGGGGATGAATATGCGAGAGTAATAAAAATTGACATATCCTTTACTACAAATTAAACATTGGTATGCGGTACATATGGGAAATGAAAAAATTTATAGTTATGGTAACGCTTCGGATCTTTGAGCCATTTGGTATTCTGTCTCTTGGAAGGTATACGCTACAGAACCATTATTTTAGCTTGGTTCGTCTTAAGACCTAATCGAGAAGTTTTGCATTATCATTTTTCGAAACTCTTTGTCAGGCATATTTTCTCTTGCATGTATTAAAGTGGCAGCATCATCTCCTACTGAATACCTTAGTAATGGATTTTCTGAGGTGACAGACGACTTAACCAAGAGTGTCATCGTCACTGGTGCCTCGCGCGGTATAGGACGCGTTGTAGCCAAAAGACTATCACGCGACGGCTTTGCAGTCACAGTGAACTACGCCGGCAACGCCGCCAAGGCCGACGAAGTCGTAGCCGAAATAAAGGCTGCTGGCTGGAAGGCCATCGCAATACAGGGCGATGTAGCCAACCCGGCCGACGTAGATCGTCTCTTCAAGGGAGCAGTGGACACTTTCGGTGGTATCAGTGCTGTGGTGAATTGCGCCGGTATAATGCCGCTTTCAGCTATTGCTATAGGTGATTTAGAGGTTTTTGACAGGGTTATAGCCACAAACCTTCGTGGCATATTTGTGGTGCTCGGACGAGCTTCTCGACAGGTTTCTCCAGGAGGACGTATCATAGTTTTCTCAAGCAGCGTAATCGCCATGGCTTTTCCTACTTATGGAGCATATATCGCCTCGAAAGCTGGAGTCGAGGGACTGGTTCGAGTACTTGCTAATGAGCTGCGGGGTCGTCATATCACAGTAAACGCCGTCGCCCCTTGCCCAGTGGGAACAGAGCTATTTCTTGCCGGTAAGACAGAGGCACAGATAGACCAGCTACGCAAACTCTCGCCGCTTGAACGTCTAGGTCAACCTGAAGACGTCGCTAACGTAGTATCATTCCTTGCTCGTCCTGACGGCGGCTGGGTGAACGGACAGATCCTGCGCGTCAATGGCGGCTTTGCATACCCCCTTTCAATTGATAGCGGAATCAAATCAAGGATTTTGAAGGCTAAGGAAAGATAGGCTGCTTTTTTGCTTACCCTGTATTTATCATCCCGATTGCCTGAAGCTATTTTGCTAGCTAGCACCTTAGGCACAACTACTACTGCACTCTCAACAGTTATTTATCTAAAGTCCTATCGAGGTCGCTGATACCAGAGATAGTGTAGAAAAGACATTCTTATACTGAATGCTGGATCTGTATTTAGGAAATGGAGGGCCAACCCTGAAATTCTGGAGAATCACTAGGCTGACACGCAATAGATTAGTAGGTCTCTGACATGCCAGCGTATTCGCTTAATACAGTATTTTTATGAATAGTATTCTAAATCTGAATCACACCAGATTACCACACAGAATTTTCAAGCGCCCATAATTTACAAATGACCTTACTCCCGGGCATTGTATTATTATATTAGCATTTATAATATAGTGTTGTGGCACACAAATGTACTCTATCATTTCAACATGACAAGTCAGGATAAGCGAGCAGGATAACCGGATAATGAATGATATAAATCGAGGAACCAACCAAAAGAATCCTACAAAAAAATCAAAAAACGTTGACTCTATCTTAGAGAAGCAAAAACTAGATGAATTACATCGTACAAGTTTAGAGAAACAAGATTACAAAACTATTTTGATTGTCGATGATGAACCTGATATTACTTATACTTTAAAATTAGCCTTGGAAAATAATAATGAGAGATATAAGGTTCATACATATAATAATCCGATTACGTTACTAGCCGAGTTCAAACCAAATTATTACGATCTGCTTCTGGTTGATATTAACATGCCATTTATGAATGGCTTCGAACTGTGTAAAAAGATTTTGGAACTAGACCTCAATGTCAAGATTTGTTTCATGTCTACTGGCGAGGTAAATCTATATGCCCTTAGAGACGTATATCCGAAAATAGGCATGGGTTGCTTCGTTAAAAAGCCAATCAAGGTAAAAAATCTGATAAAGATGGTAGAAGCAGAATTGGACTGAGGAACAAAGCGAATGCTACTAGTATCGCCGAGTGTATGTTTTTGTCCATTTATCTTTATAAAGACTATTCAAATATTTTTATATAATGACTTGAATAGGAATTCTTATACAAATAATGTCTCCACAGAACACAACTGCGGGAGAAGGCGGCGGTGACTACAAAAAATTGGATACGAGTCTAACACGAGTTTTTTATGGCGAAGAGGCCACTAACAAGTCCTTGGAAGTTTTTAGTAATATTAAGGATAAATTTGATGCGTGCGGAGACCCTATCTCACCATCAGTGTGTATGGGCTTCGAGCCCTTAAAGCGAGCATATCTTGATTTAAAGAGAAGAGGAATAAAGATTCGCTTCATCACTGAAATTACCTCATTCAATTTGCATTACTGTAAAGAGCTATTGAATATCGTAACTGAGTTGCGACATCTAGACGGAATTATGGGCAACTTTGGAATATGCGATGGAAATGAATATCTGGCTGTTGCAAGGATAAAAGAGGACCAAGCGGTTCCACAACTCATCTATTGCAACGTTAGGGAAGTAATAGACCAACAGCAATATATATTTGAAAGTTTCTGGAATCGGGCCATTTCAGCTGAACTAAAGATTACAGAAATAGAAGAAGGTATTATTCTGGGTACCACAGAAGTGCTTCAAGACGCACAAATTACAAAAGAAGCATTCGTCGATATGATAAAGTCCGCCGAAAAGGAAGTTTTATTGTTATGTCCTACAGCCAACGCATTTCTACGGGAGCAACGCATGGGGATAATCGACCGACTGATCCAAGCAGCTACGACAAGGGCGACCGGGGTCAATGTGAGGATTATTGCTCCTACAAGTAGTATTCTTGATTCAACCATAGACCAAATAAAAAATATGAAGTGCAACAATTTTAATATTCAGCGTATCGATTATACTGAATTTGTCGGAACTGCAGTTACCACTGTAACGATTCTGGTAGTTGATAGAAAATCAAGCTTGGTAATTGAAAAGATAGATGATTCTAAAGAAAATTTTGTTGAAGCAATTGGCCTGGCCACTTTTTCCACTAGCAATCCAACGGTCGCGTCCTACGTTACAATATTTGAGAGCCTGTGGAATCAAGTAAAAGTCTATGAACAACTAAAGATTAATGATAAAATGCGAAAGGATTTCATTAATGTAGCAGCTCATGAGCTAAGAACTCCAATCGTGCCAATCCTTGGTCTGTCTGAGATCCTATACTCCAGGATATTAAAGGATAGTACTCACTCTATGGATAGGGATGAGATGAAATTGAATGCAAATCGTTATCTAGAAATGTTAGATACAGTTATCAGGAACGCCAATCGGTTAGGTAGACTTACAGAAGATATACTAGATGTCACGAAGATAGAAAGCCAAGCCCTTAGACTGAAAAAAGAAAGATTTGATTTAGACGATATTATAGTAAACACTATTCAGGAATTTAAAGTGCAAGTAAAAGATATGAATTCAGGCAGCAGAAGAAGAGAAATAATATACGAATCACTTGGAAGTGATAACAAGGATAGATCCGTCTTTATTGATGCTGATAAATCTAGGATATCTCAAGTGTTATGGAACCTTGTAAGCAATGCAATCAAATTCACAGAAGAAGGAGGAAAAATTAATATCAAATTGGATCTTTTAAATCATCAGGTGAAATTCGCTGAGGGAGCTGCTGAAATAATAAGTAAAGGCATTGAAAGGGATAGTGACAGAATTTTCGTCGTAACTGTTGAGGATAACGGGCCAGGCATAGATCCCGAAGTATTTTCCAAATTATTCAAAAAGTTTGTCTCAAAATCATATCATGGAACAGGATTAGGTTTGTTCATTTCGAAGAGTATTGTTGAGGCACATGGTGGAAAAATATGGGCTAGGAATAATATTAATGGTTCAGGAGGGGCAGCGTTCTCATTTACGATCCCGGTTTCCAGTAACTCGACGAATTCAATTCAGGACTATCAAGTGCAAACATCCACTCGAGCAACAGCAGGAACGAGGATAACAAACGAGGGAAATTCATTGTGACTTCCAAAGGTAAGGACAGTAGGGCGAGAAGAAGGAATAAGAGTAATATGATCCTTGTAGTTGATGATGAACCTGATGCCAATATGACTCTAAGGACTCTTTTAGAAGAGAACGGATTTGAAACCGATGCCTACACCGATCCTCTTTTAGCATTGCAGAATTTTAAACCCGGCAAATTTGACCTTTTACTCTTGGATATCAAGATGCCTAATATAGATGGATTTGAGTTATACCAAAAGATGAAAGAAATCGACAAGGAAGTCAAAGTCTGCTTTGTTACTGCCAGTGAGTTATTCTACGAGGAATATAGAGAGAATCACGATATAAACGAAAAATACTTCATGTTAAAACCTATGAAAAATGAAGAAATGATGAAACGAATCTACGATATATTAAATGAAGAGGAGTAGAACAATTGGAATGACATTTTGTGGCATACCGTAGAAGAAAACTGCTCTTGTTCTACAATAGCTAGTTAAGATATACGAAAAGATTACATTGTGAACTGTTGAACTGAAAGCTGGATATAGATAATATAAATAGTGCCTTTACCTGCATCAGTAACAATAATACCGTCCGCACATTTTTGAATATTATGTACTTCGAGACGATAGGAGGACTTCGAAAAGTTTTGTGTTAAGTTAACGACCTGGAGCGGTATGAAGTACTGGCTCACTCTTTGCAGGCAGATTTTCTGGGCCTGTCAGATGTAGTAACACAAAACCAAGGATATCTATTTAGTGTCGTATCGTGAGTTTATCTACTGCAACTCATCATCAACTATCGCAATGGTATGGCGATCTCATCAGGTATCAATGTTAATCATTACTTATTTAATGGGATAAGTGTTAGATATCTTGTTGTTTGTGGTAAGTTTTTTGGCAATAGCCCGAAACATAATATTTATGTTAAAACTAATGCCCACATCTTACTATCATAAAACTTGGGTTTCAAAATTCATTAGAAAAACGATTACTTTATGCATAGTGTTACCAGTATTATCTACAATTATTAATGTATCTGGTATAACCTTTAATGATTCGATCGCTAAAGAGGGCCAATTGCTAAATGATTCTACAGCTAGATTCTACAGCTACCCAGGTCATCTTCTAGTACCTGGAATAAATTCAAAGATGGTATCATATTATACTTTAAATACCAATCAAAATAAGACACTAATCTCAAATCCAATTCAAGATAACGGAAGTCATATGTCAACAATAGCTAAAGGGTCCAATAACGATCTATATTTCGTAACATTAAGTTGGGATCCGCGAGAACTGAAAGCGGGAAGAAATACAATATTTTTGGTTAACTTCTTCGATTCAAAATCAAAATTAGAAGTAAAACAAATTGATTATTCCTTTAAAGCATTATTCTCATCTACCGGCACTACAATTAAAGATACAGAGCATCAAAAAGCTCCAAGCGGAATGGGCGTACAAATAGTGAACTTCCCTAGTCCAGGCCCAGCAAATATATCACTTAAAATAACAATATCCGAATTGAATTCTATAAACGATAGTAACAATAGCAGTATCCCTGAGAATAGGATAGAATATGTCGATTTTCCTATTAAGATTTCCCCATGACATCTAATAATTAACTAGGGCATCTGCAAAGAGACGTTGGCGAAGCGAAAGATCTCTGCTATTGGTTTTGGCATTGCCTTTGGTGCTGTCGATCAACCAACCCAGTAGAGGTATAAATCATTATAAACGTATTCATTACTACCATTATCTGACTTGACCAGACACAATTAATATCTTCCAATCGAGACCTGGAAAGAAGCTGTAAATGAAGAAAAGTTCTATAAATTGCAGGGTGATCCTTATTTTCAAGATAGATTGTTGCTCAGATATCAGTCCCATTGGCACACCTGGCTGACAAAATAAAATGCAAAATAGTTCTAACTGCTTTAATTTGATATTTAATCATTGATCCAAAAATCCAATCTGAATAAAAAAGACAATAACATTGAGGACTAGGCATATTTTGGGATGACCGTTATCAATACAAGTGCAGCGAATGAATTTGCTCAAAATTAGATCAAGTCTTACAGAAAATTGCCTACAAAATAGCCTGATGACTAGCTAATATTACTGCAAAGGAAGTAGAGATATCTAGAATGTAAAAAATTTGTATTCAATTAGACCCATGAAGATACTCACATTATTAACACCCTCAGTAGTTTCCTGCTTAAAATAAGATAGGAAGTAAGATTTGAATATGAATATGCCTCGCATCATCGAGATAAAC
>JANWJI010000199.1 GCA_025449515.1 Nitrososphaeraceae archaeon
AAAGTCATATATATGTGCAAATAGGTTTTATGAGCATATAGAAGACCAGAAAACCGCAGTATCAGAATTTCTAGATAATAGATTTGGAAGATGGAATAATGACATTTAATGTGACACTTGACTTAGCATGGTTTAAAAAATCTTTCAGTTCCTTCGAATAGGTCTCTATCATGATGTCCCCATGCTATTCCATTGCCAGTCTTAAACACTTCTAATATTTTTGGAGCATCCTTGTAAAGAGACATCAACACCTGAAATCCACCGGCAACATATGCAGGACTATTTTCATTTACTAGAGCTAGTGCATGCTCTATCGGAAGTGAATATTTTTGAGAAGAAGAATCATATTCTATATACCCACCAGCAGCTTGATTTGCAAGCCATTCTCTAATATATCGCTCTGATGTTCTGGTAACATTTGCAAGTTCTTGTGAAGTTATTGGTCTTCCAAAATCATACATTGCTTTATACAAACCAAGTTTATCACCAACGTAGCATAAAACTGCACTTGCAGAACCTCCAAAATCAGATAATACATTTCCAATAAATTGATTAAGTTTTTCTTCATTAAAACTCATTTATTATTGCTGTAACTATGTTTACTCGTTGCTACTTCCCAGAAACTGATGTCATAATCTATTGATATGACTGTTGCCGCCGCCTTCTTTTCAAGTCATCATGAAGGGTGATAGATCATTACCTATTTTAGAGGTATCAAACGTAATTGTATTCTACTTTCTTTTAATGCGGCTTACTGTACACCATCTCATTATCCGGATTTATGATACTAATGTTTTTCAATTTCACACGTCCAATTACGATCCATCTTGTCTCTATACAATTATTCGAAGCTTGGTTTAATAACAAGAAAAAGGTTGGAGATTTAGAAAGGCAAAAACAATTGAGTCTTGAGAGAAATCCTAGCACTGGAATGGTCCTTGAACTTTTTGGACCAACAGCGTCTCCTGAGAATCACTGTTTGCAGATAAGTGTATCATTCATCTTGCTGAGGAGACTGTTCCAGTCTTAACCTTGGAAGATATAACAATCAGTACGATGTGAAGAGGAATCACAATAGAAATTCATACTTGTCATTACCAATTCCAATATTGTAGTCCGGCTTCCAAGCTGCGTATTTTATCGTAGATAATTGAATGATCAGCTCCTACTTCAGTTGTTAAATATAGTAATAGATCGTCACCAAAAGGCATAGTTATACGTTTAACCTTTTCGTATTCGGCCAAGACATACATTCCCTTGCCGAGTTTGCTTGAAAATCCATCACGTATTTTCCAAGCATCCATCGCCATTTTGAGAGATCCTTTGCTTTCTTCATTACTGAGTAAATTCTGTACACCTTCTCGGCGGCGATAAAAGACTATATTCCCATTTAGATCACATATCGTGACTAACCGTATCATTGGATCGATATTCATAATATCTTTGTAATGCTGTTTTATCTTGTATACCCTGATTCTTAGTAATGAACTCATCATATAACCATATATTGCTCCCCAAAGAAGATGAAATGCAATCGCAATTAACGCGATGTTTGTTATTGAATTGCTGAGCTGATCAGCTAGTATAGTCTTTTGCCATGCAATCGCTAAAATTACAACAATGTGCTGAATAGAAGGGTGTATTAATAGGGTCGTTATAGGAAGGAAGAATATTAGCCATATGCCAATACCGGCTGTCATACCTAGAAATGCACTTTTATAGGGAACGAGCAGACGTATCTTCCTCCATCTGATTCCTATGCCACCGAGTACAGTACCGATCAGAGTGCCAATTACGACATGTAGTCCAAATCCCAAATATCCAGCATTTGCAACATTGTTCGAACCTAGAGTGACTCCAACGATAGAATAGAATGTACCCATGGGTAATCCAGATGCCAATTCTGCAATAGCTACTATTAAGGATACTAGTAAAGTTGCAATTAAACCAGCAAATGCACCATACTTTACTCCTTTTAGTGTTACTAAGAAGTCATTCTTGTTTTTATTTATTCTGTGAACTGACTGACTATAAGTCAGAGTTAATTCACTACCTCCATGATACCTTTCATTTTTTTAGAGCTATTGTTCTTGGCTATTAGTTTTCGTAATTCATTATTAACTACAGGAATTCTTTTATGCATCTCATTATCGCCTATAAAATTTTTATTACCTTGCTTGCACTAAAGCTAATTTTACCTGCTTATAGATACAAGGCTTTATTGTATCCCGTGGTATCCTACAGGCTGTAAAGTGCCACGCTGTTTCAAGTCCCAATAGGGTTCCTACAAATCCTATTACTGGATATATTACATACTCAAGCATTTGTATAGGATTATCTTTAAGCTATTATTCTAGTTTGATAAGCAGCAATTATGATATATCATAACTGTATTCATTTTATTTCTTTCTGTTACGTGCTTGTTAGAAAATATGATAATCAGCCATTTGTTCTGATTGCAGCTCACAAGGAAATTCATGCTCTTACAAAATCCATATCGCAGCTATATGAAACACTTCCATTAATACTAAATAATAGCAACAACACTAATAATCCTAATGGTAGCAAGCTCCAATCCCTCTCTTACCCCAAATTCAGTAGTAAACTGGGAATGGGCTGTTCAAAAAACTGTCAGATCAAGTGACAGTCCTGAGTTTCAGTCTAGAAAAGATATATAGGAATACGATTCCACCAACTTTCAGAAAATGTCGGATATTAAAAAATTGGAGCAGGAATCCCTCGTGAGAATTCAGGAATAAATGAAACTGCAAAACTCTTAAGATCCCCTCTTTCAAACATATTCATTATCGCTCTAGGAGTGTGCATCAAAGGATGAACCCAAATCAAATCAAGGTAGAGTATGTCATTTCTTTTAGTGATGCTGTTTTTGCGTTTTCTATTACGTTTATGGCACTATCTATTCAAATCCCAACTTTTTCTGGCAACATCGAAGATTCGGAATTAGCAGGAAGACTGGGTCAATTAGTAATACCAAATATAATTCACTATATAATCAGCTTCATAGTAGTAGGTATGTACTGGATCAGCTACCATAGCATTTTCGAACATGTAAGACGAACTAACATCACTTTGATATGGCTCAACTTGTTATTCTTAATGCTTATTGCTTTAGTTGGTTATTTTACTGGTCTTCTTGCTACATATGAAACACATAGAATAGTTGTGATTTCTTTTAGCGGCATTATCGCTGCAACCGGTTTTGTCTTATCTCTGATATGGTGGTATGCTACACACAATCGAAAGTTGGTGGATCAGGATATGCACGATCACCTCATTAAGTATTATCTTAGGAGAACTTATGTTTCTCCGCTAATCTTTCTTGTTTCAATTGGAATTTCGTTTATCAACGTCCAAGCTGCTCAATACTTCTGGGGTATAATACTTCCTGCAAATATTATAATATACATGAAGCATATTCCATATCTTCGTAGACTATAGAAAAAAAATGTAGGGAAGTAATTTTTTTCGAATTATCGATTAACGTGTTTATCTTCATCTTTATCATCATCTGTAGAAAGTCTAAGGATAAAAATATCAGAATTGTCAAATCCCTCACAGCTTAAGAGGGTTTGCAATATATCTATTAATATTATTATTATTATTATTTTATTATATTCAAAAAAAGCACCCTAAAGTATGTGTTTCGAGTTTTACCGGACAATGCTCTGGAGGCTCGGATATTCCGGAGGTTAGTTTCTCCATTTGTAGGAGAGACAGCGCTAATTTAACCAAATCAGTAATACTCTTCTTGTATGGGTTCATAAAATCAGTCCCTATTAAATCGACTATTAGAGTCGAGATTGGTTGTAGTTGTATTTTTATTGCAATAATGGTAACGATAAATAGGCCGTATTTGATTTAGTGACAACCAGAAGTTTTTTGTCTCCTGCAAATCCTCTAAAAATATTAATTCATTATAGTTCTTTCACTAGTCTATCATGATAATTACTTCCGGAGCCTCCGTTGGGATATCATGCTATCTCTTCTTCAGGTACAATTACAAGCTCCGTTTTCTTTTCTGCTCTTATTATGATAAGCTTTGCTGCTTTTCCAATTGCATCTCGTTTTAACAGTTGTCTCCTTAGATCATGGAGATTAGTTATTGGCTGATCATCGAACTTTACAATTATATCGCCTATTAAGAGTCCTGCTTTCTTTGCAGCTGTGTCTTTTTTTACTGATAAGACTATGAGACCTTCTTCTTGAATAGGCTCTAGTTGTGCTGCTACTTCACTAGGAAGAGAAATTCCGGCTGTGACAATACCAAGACGTGCTATCTTAATCTCCCCATCTTTTGCGAGCTGTTCGGAGATAGTTTTGACTTTACTTGTTCTAATTGCTATTCCACGAGATGAAATATAGGCTATGTTTAATCCTATCATCTTCCCTTCTACGTTAACTAATGGTCCTCCTGAATATCCCGGGTTGAGGCGTGTATCGGTAATAACTATATTATCCATTACATCTGCTGCAGCAGCCCATCGCCATCCTGCTCCTCTAATCGATCTTCTCTCACTTGTGATTATTCCTTCTGTAATGCTAGGGTATTCCCCATAAGGGTTAGCAAGTGCAAGAACAAATTGTCCCGCTTTGAGATTTTCTGAATCAGCAATCTCTATAGGTTTTAAAGGGATGATACTATCATCCTTACCACTGGCGTCTTCAATTTTCAGGAGTGCGATATCAGAATACGGATCGTTTCCTACTACCTTGGCTGCATATGATTTGCCGTTGTTAAGACTAACTTCTACTTCGTCTTGCTCTCCTACTATATGACTGCAAGTTACTATATAACCATCAACATTCCAAATAATACCTGAACCATTTCCTCTATTCCTTGAATGTACACTTACTACCGACTGTGATACATTATCAGCTACATGCTCTATTTCCTCTGATAAAGATAGTAATGCATTGTTTGTATATGGAATATTTTTTTCGCTCATATTTCTATTGATCATTATGTATATAGTCAACTACACTATTTGTTGACTACGGGTTCACCAACTTAGTCACATCTATTTTAGCATCTACAAAATAGACACGAATTTGCTATTCCATTGCAATTCCGGTTTGAAATCAAAAGAGACATCAGAATGTTTGTTGGGAAGTAAGGCCTACAACGTATTACCATAATAATTCATTTCACTATTAATAATAGTATTCCGCGAAAGTCCCAACAACCCGTGGTCCGAGATTGCTAATTGATATATCAAGGAACTACCTTGATATTCCAAATGGTAACAGGACGTTCCACTGGTTCACTTTTTACTATGGGTTGTCGTATCACTTTAAGTTCTATAGTCTGAAAAATAAATAATAATTTTGTGCCATCGAAGTATATTTCCTCCAACAATAGGCTTTTCCCACTGATAGGGATTATTTTGATTTACAACAAACTTGAACGGCTTTGTAGTACTTTGATTAATAATATTGGAGGAAACGTCCTTGCCATCAACTTTAACTTGCATCAATTTCATCACTTTGTTAGAGTCTTTAGCGCATCCGATAAGGTCGAAGGGAGACTTTTTATTTGAATATTCGCCTTAATGTGGCTTTGACCCTGTAGAACATTCACCTGGATAAACTGTTACTTGCTCTTAGTCCTATCCTGTACTTACTACTGGGTGGTGTATGCATTTCATTTTTTCGTAAATAAAAGATAGAAAATATTAAATATTTTCTGGATTCAAATTTTCGAAACAGCAAGAACGAATGAACAATTCAATAGCGACTAGTTCCAGTCGAATGAAATGTACATCCAATATATCTAATTGCTTCAATTTATGACATATATCGAGCCACTCTCCCATAATATCGGAAGCCTCATCATTAGAACATTTTCTAACATTAATAAGGTAAGCGCCGTTGGGATATGCTACATCATTCTCTATGCCCTCATACCTAACGGCGGTATTTATATTTGGATAATCTTTTCAGAAGTTTTCTCTATGTTTGTTATATAGAATAATGCTCTGTTATTAATGCTGACGTATTACTTCCATCGCTGCTGGGACCCCCACTCTAGATTTGCTCATTATAGGGGTTCAGCGGCGATGTTTTGATTGACAGACTTAAATACGCGACACATTAATTCTATTCTCTCTCATCTTTAAGTAGTTTGTAAATTCTTTCAATTAATTAGATCAAACTCGGTATAGTCTTCACGACTTGTGTGCCTTCTTTCTCACAAATACCAAATTAAGCTAGCATAGATCCACTCTAATTCTTTCTTTGAGACTTTGAGGCTAGTCATTCATTTCATATCACATTTGTATCATATCGCATTTAGCAGTCTACTCCATATTCTTTGAAATATCTTGATTGTAGACCATTGCTGAAATCTTCTATGACATGTTGAACCTGAACCATATTCCTTTGGCAACATCTTCCATTGACATCCAGTTCTTAGGACATATAAGATGCCATCCAGTACTTTCCTATGGTACTGCTGGACGTCCTATGGTATTCGCTGGTTTTTCTCGTGGAAGTATCAGCCTGGTTTCATCCCATAACTCGTCAGGCATTCTTTTAACAGTTGGAAGATGTCTGACCCTATCGTAAGTCACATTTATGAGCAAAACGCCCTCAAGCTATATGTCTATCTATTCTTGGGATGGTTTCTTAGTAATATGCCATCTCATTATAGAATTGGACATAGTGATCTAGTTTCCCATAAGAATCCACTTTTTCATAAAACCTTATAATGTCTACTATATTTCCTAAATTGGCAACTATCCAAAAAGCGACTGTACATGGATCCTCGCTCAGGGATTGGATAAAATAGACTGCATAAAAGATTTACACTTTGCAGAATCAACATAATATTATTATGCGATGGATCACTGTTGGCCAATAATTTACAATAGTTATATAGAATTCAACTTACGTTAAGAATGAATGAACAAAAATCTAACATGTATAGTTGCAGGTGTTGCCTTCAGTATATCACTGTTGTCAATGAGTCTGATCGCAGCACCTTCGATCGCATACAAAGTATATGCTCAGAATTCATCAAATGGAAGTACACCCACCAAAGTAAACAATACTGGACTAGGAGCTCCAAAGGAATTAACGACATCAGGAATGCTCACCACTAAGAACGCATCATCTTCTCCTGGCAAATTTATAGGCGGGGCTCCATTAAACCAGAGTGGATCTAACTCAAGCTCTGTTAAGTAGAAACATGAAATAGGCATGCAATTATTTTTTTATTCACATATCTACAATATGCATGATATAGAGCTAATCCTAAGCTTCAAGATTCATATGAATAATGATATATTTTTTGTCTCGTACTAGATAGAAAACTTGAAAAGTTGCCATGCGTCGTTTTGATGCTAAAGCTAAAAAAATACGGTCAAAAGTTTTATTCCTCCTACCTAAGTGAATAATAGGTAAACTAACCCTGCAGGTAAGAGGCTTTTTTCGAGCAAATAACCGAACTCCATGATTATCAAAAAGATCCAATCCAATAATACCCCAAGAATCATCGCTACTGCTCGAGGATAGTAAGCCCTGAAATGTCGTGTGCCATCCTCAGATATAGCTTGTTCATAGGTTACTGAAATTTTTGACAAAATATTATCAAAAGAACTTGAAAACTGTAATGCCAAATCTCCCATTTTATGTATGTTTTTTGCTTCATCTTCAGCTTTTCTTTTCTCTGCTGACTCTAGTTGTTCTTTTTATTTTTTCTCCAGTAATATCTTTTCCTTTCCTGATCTTTTCCTTTGCTACCTTAGCTCCTGAAATGAGTATATCTTTAAGTTTACTTGCTGTTTGTCTTAGCTTTTTGATAATTTCTTTCTCGTTAATTCTTGGCGTTGAAATCTTTTTTGTTGATATTGTTGTTACAAGATTATCTTTAAGCACCTTATATTTTTTAAATTTTATCATTTTCTTTTCTTCAATTTGTGACCATCCTCGATGTTCTTCTTCCCCATCTACTTCTTGTTTTGTAACTTCTATATTACTTCTAGATGCTATAATTCTATTTTCTGTAATTGTCTCCATTTGCTTGATCTCATCCTCTGTAGGAGGTGATTTTCGTCTATAAGTATCCCTTGCTTCCTGTTCTGTTATACTAAAGTACAATGCACCTGCATAGTATTTTTTAATAAAAGGTTTTGGAATATAGAATTTTTCTTTGTTTATTTTTCCTCTCTCAATAACAATAAACGGTTCATAAAGTCCCTTAACTTTTCCAAGGTA
>JANWJI010000200.1 GCA_025449515.1 Nitrososphaeraceae archaeon
CATATCTGATATTGTATCCGGTATACTGAACTTCAGAGTGATGCAGTCTAACAGGATTTCAATCTAAGAATACAGTCAAAATAGGCAGCACTAATAGATCATAACTGCTAATTACGCAAGAGATCTAATGATTACTTTTGCTCCATCTTTAATCTGACTCAATGTCTCATTCTTATCAGAATCTATAATTCTGCCTACAATATTCACAGCAGAGTACACCAATATCATTCCGTTCTTACTTATGGGAGTTGGTCCGAAGAATAAACATAATGCTTTGCCTTCGGGCCAATAAGCAACATCTAATTTATTAACTTCGATCTTTGCACTGTCTTCCAGTCCTACAGATATCATAGTTCGATCAGTATAGAGTTCATCTCCCCATCTATTGATATTAACTTCAATCGGTAGATTCTCAAATATTGCTTTGAAGGTCTTTGGCGCAAGGGAATCATCTAATTCTATTCTAATCACTTTATCGTCGAGATCTGGGAATACAACAGCAATAATCTTCTTCATAACGCGATACTGGTGAAAGGATGCACTTGTACTCAAATATATCTTATATCTATATAACTAATGTACTTCTATCTAGCACTGATATCCAAAAATGTTTTGAGTAGTTATAATACTTCAATACATATGTGTGACAGTATCTTACTCAGATGGGTTACACTTCTGCTATCAGAATTTGCATCTATAAATGAAATCTAGATTATGACATATGCTTACACACCGTGGTTAGTTAATCCTTTCTCCTTCTTGATTCCAACCACTAAGATCAACCTCAATGAATATTGATTCATTTTTCTTAGCAGCGACAATCCAGCTTTTTAATTCTAGTTTCCAATTAATTTCATTTTCATCATCTATTATCTGATCATACGCATCTACAAACCTTGTAAATGATTCACCAACTTTTGTGATTGCCATAAAATTCTCATCTTTCTCTAAACCAATAGCGAATTCATTTCTGTTTTGATTAGTATAGATACAAATTAGTGGTTTTCGAATATGAGATTGATTTCCATGATTTGACTTCATTATCTTTCTCTTTTTAGTTACTGTTACTTCATTGCTTCTGTAGACTAAAATAAAGATATCATTTCTTATCTTCATCATTATATATGTAGATCTTTCTGAGAAACATTTCGAGAAATATCACATTGCAAGAGTGATTTGGTAGTTTACGTTATGCTGAAAGATCTGAAAACAAACTGGTTATATCTTCATAGTTAGAATCCAGAAAATGTATATTGTTGCTTACTAATCATGTATAGAATACAATTTTATATGTTGATTTGACTAAGATTTTACTACAATGCAAGATGAGATGCGCTGCTAACTCACTACCAAATCTGACTTCTGCTGCTGATCATGTATACAATGACGTACTATTTGAAAGAAAAATAGAATAGAGTACACCAGAACTAATTCCATATTTTCAGAATTACTTTAGGAGGTTAGAGAACTATGTCGGAATGCTACATCTTGCTTGTGCTTGGATCACTTACAGAAGAGGAGGACTTTTCGCATAGGCTCTAAAGCAAATGCTTAGACAATTGCAAATTACATTATATCCGTGAGAACAGAAGTAAATCTTTCTGATCATTATAGACGATGCAAAATGTCGAATGGTATTGACACAATGCTTACTCTGATGCTCGGAAATCTGAGAGATAGACTGTAAGTAAGGACCGATTCAATAAAATACTACGTATGTTAGGAAAATTAATCGCACGATTCTTAAATATTCAGGACGAATAGCAATTTAACGCAATAGCAAAATCGTTTTTTCTTTTTGGAGTCATAAAAGCCTCAACTCGGATTTACTGATTTATCATATTTGCTCATATTATCAAATTTCGCATTTTTTTAGTTGAAATACAAAAATTAGGTTCAGTAGGTAGTGATGGGAGGATAAGATTATGGATCTCCTGTCAACAAAAATATGTGCTTCCGGCTCCGATCTCATAGATATAAATTCTATTAACGATATAGAATTGTGAAATGGTTAATGTTTAATATTATTTGTATTAATATCATACACTCAAAAATATCATAGACTAATACGACGACCAAATTGACGACAGATTTGACGGCTTTTTGTTTAACATAAAATAATCATACATATTTTTGGAAGATATCAGTCACATGAATTGAGCGTAAATCAGATTGCCTCTTTTAGCTCGAGGTGGTCAGAGTCTACCGAAATGGCTTGGACAATATTCCTCGTTACATGCTACATAAAAGTAAAAATTAAGACAGAACAATCGCTATCGCTAGTGATGTGTGATTACTTTTCCCTCGAACAAAAAAAGAATATCCAAATAATAGAAAACATTTATCAGAGATAGTAATAGAATGGTCCTTTAGGAATGGTAAACAATAATTATGATGAAAGCCGCAAGGATCATTAAACCGAAGGAATCGTTAGAAATACAAGATATTGAGGTACCCAACCCCAAAGGGTCGCAAGTCCTTGTTAAGATCCAGTCTTCTGGTGTATGTCATAGTGACATACACCTTTGGCAAGGCGGATATGAAGGTCCGGGAGGACAATTCTTAAAGACAACTGATAGAGGAGTAACTTATCCACTAACACCTGGACACGAAGTATCTGGAATAGTAGAAAATATTGGTGAGGAAGTACAACAACAAGGAAGGATACTTAAAAAAGACAAGGTTCTTGTGTATCCTTGGATAGGCGAAGGACTTTGTCCTGCATGCAGACTAGGTGAGGAGAATCTATGTGACAATCCTAGATCATTAGGAATTTACAAAGATGGTGGATATGCTGAATATATTTTGATACCAAGTTATAGATATCTTGTGAAGTTACCAGAGCATATTGACATGGACGTAGCAGCAACTTTATCGTGTTCCGCGCTCACAGCATATGGTGCAGTTAAGAATGCTGATATAAAGCCCTATGATAATGTAGTTATTGTAGGAGCGGGCGGACTAGGTTTAATGGCTATGCAGCTGGCTAAAGCATTATCTGGAGCAAAGATTATTGCTTTAGATTTAGACGATAAAAAGCTTAAAGTAGCAAAAGATAATGGTGCAGACGAGATAATCAATACTAAGAAAGAGACTGACATTACCAAATCTGTAATGGAATTGACTAACAATATGGGTGCAGATGCAGTTATTGATTTTGTAAATGCGTCAAAAACCGTGGATGCAGATATGAAATTTCTAAGAAGACGAGCTAAAGTTGTACTCGTAGGTCTTTTTGGAGGTGAATTAAGACTAAACCTGGTAACAATGCCAACAAGGGCATATAGACTAATTGGCTCCTATACCGGAACTTTAGCTGATATGACTGAATTGATATCGTTGGCAGATAGAGAAATAATTAAACCGGTAATATCTGACAAGTTTAAACTTAACCAAGCCACAGAAGCATTGTCTAAGTTAAAAGAGGGTAAAATTATTGGAAGAGGAGTCTTAAATCCGTGAGATCTGCTAACGAAAATATTCATAATAATGATAACAAGGAAGAACTACAGGATTATAGAAAATCAAAACTACAGACAATAGATCCTACAACAGAACAAGTTCTCAAAGAATATGAAATAATGAGCAAAGAACAGATAGATGACTCAATAAAACAAGCAAGAAATGCATTCTTAGAATGGAAGAGAAATATTGACAAAAGATCAGATTTTCTTTATGCATTTGCAAAAGAGCTTAGAAAAAATAAAGAAAAACTTGCCAAAACAGCTACAGAGGAGATGGGAAAAGCAATAAAGGAATCAAGATCAGAAATAGAAAAATGTGCATGGGTAATAGAATATTACGCGGATAATGGAAAAATTTTTTCAACCGCCGAAGTTGTTAATACAGATGCAAGAAAAAGTACCATATCATTTGAGCCCATTGGAGTCATAGGTAGCATAATGCCATGGAATTTTCCTTATTGGCAGGGAATAAGGTTTGCAGCTCCGTCATTGATGGTTGGAAACACTATTGTACTAAAACCAGCTAGTGCTACAATGCAATGTGGAATTGAGATTGAGAATACTTTTCATAAGGCTGGAGTACCAGAAGGTGTTTTTCAAACGTTAATAGGAGACTCAACTATTGCAGATACTATTATCGATTCTAAGGGTATTAATGCCGTAACTTTTACAGGCAGCGTACCTATTGGCGCGAAAGTTGCACAGCGAGCCACGTCACAACTAAAGAAGACGGTACTTGAGCTAGGAGGAAGCGATCCATTCATAGTATGCGAGGACGCAGATATTGAAAAAGCTACAACTGGTGCGGTTAAAGGGAGGTTCATTAATTGTGGACAGAGCTGTATAGCATCTAAAAGGTTTATTGTAGATAAGAGAATAGCAGACCAGTTTACTGAGAAGTTTGTTCAGAAGGCTGAAAAACTTAGAGTGGATGATCCATTTTTGGAGGATACAGATATGGGGCCGGTTGTTAATGCTAAATCTCTTGAGAATATAGATAGGATTGTAAAGGCATCTATAAAAGAAGGAGCGGAATTGCTTACAGGCGGGGAGAAAGTAAAAGATAAAGGATATTTTTATCGTCCAACTATTCTCAAGAATGTATTACCTAAAATGGAAATAGCACAAGAAGAAGTATTTGGGCCGGTTGCACCAATAATTGTCACTAACGATGAAAAGGAAGCTATAAAGGTTGCAAATGATTCCAAATTTGGCCTTGGTGCAAGTATATGGACACAAGATCTTGAAAAGGCAGAAAAATTATCTGCGACGGTGGAATCTGGGATCGTCACCGTAAATAATATGGTAGTATCTGATCCAAGAGTTCCATTCGGTGGCGTCAAGAAAAGTGGGTTTGGTAGAGAATTATCAAGATATGGTATGCTGGAATTTGTAAATATAAAATCAATTCGACTCTACGACCAACTTCTCTATAATCATCATGTAGAATAAAAATATCAATAAAAGTAGACGAATGCCAAAAATAAATAAATATTTAAAATGGTAACGAAAATTAACATCAAAACTTACAAAGATAACAACGTCAATAAAGATAAATTGTCATCATTAGCAATAGCAGAGAACAACAAAAGGATTGAGAACGTATTAATACTTCAAGGTGGCGGATCTTTGGGAGCCTTCGGGTGCGGAGTCTACAAGGAACTTACAAAGAACAAGATAGATCTAGATATTATTGCAGGTACTTCAATCGGTGGAATAAATGCTGCAATTATGGTAGGTAGCAAAGATGAGAAACATCCAGAGCAACTCTTAGAACAGTTCTGGCTCGAATTAGCTGACAGCTATATAGATTTAGACAAAACAACCTTTCCTCATCCTTCTGATTCAATATTCCAACTTCTAGAGCAGTTTATGCCATTTAGAAGATACTATGATGACCTTAAACTATTGTCACAACAAAAAATCTATTTGACAAATGCAAATGAATACGAGCGGAGGGTTAAACAGCTAAAGGCCTTTTATAGCTCAGCTATATTTGGAAACGATAAAATGTTCAGGCCAAGGTGGATGCATAACAATGCATTAGCTGATCCAGAGTACTTTACACCTATAAAATGGACTTATATGTATGATCACTCACCCCTAGCAAAAACTCTTGAAAAATATATTGACTTTGATAAATTAAGGCCCAAGGGAAATCCAAATACACGTTTGATCTTAACTGCAGTGAACATTTTAACTGCAGAGTCTCTAACATTCGATAGTTATAAGCAACAAATAACTCCAAAACATATCCTCGCAACATCCGCTTATCCTTTATATAACTTTCCATGGATAGAAGTACAAGATGGTATATTCGCGTGGGATGGTGGCTTATTAAGCAATACTCCTTTAAGAGAGGTACTAGATGTATCACCAATAAATGATAAAAAAATATTTTTGGTAGAAAATTATCCCAAAAAGGTTGATGCATTACCAAAGAACTTGCCAGAGGTTCATCACAGGGCAAGAGACATTATCTTTTCAGATAAGACTGAACACAATATTACATTATCTAAAATAATAACACAATATCTTAGATATATAGATGAATTATATCAAATAATCGAAGAACACATAGAACCAGCAAAAATAGATAAACAACAACTAAAAAGAATCCGTCTGAAATACAAGAGATATAAACAAGAGCATGGAGCTGAAATAAAAGAGATCTTTTACATAACACGCAAGGAGCCATTTCCTCACATGTATGAAAATGCAGATTTCTCGCCGGAGACGATCAGGAATGAAATTAAAGAGGGTGAAATGAAAGCACTACAAGCAATAAAAGATGCGATCAAAATTAACTTGTAGAATATGAAAGCTTTGTAACTAGATTACTACAAAATCCCATATTGTTAATGCATTAAGCACTAAAAATGTAATTCGCTTAAAACAGCAATAAGTTGATTTAGGTTAAAATGTAACTCTTAAAGCACTTCCACAAGATACAGTGAATCATTCATACCACAAACAGGACATGCCAGATTTATAATTCCGAAGTCTGAGTTCATAATTTTTTTCCTATAATCAAGCAAGTCCAATCCAACAGTCATAAAGTTATCACAGATTATACAATGAGACTCGAGTGCAACTGTGTCAGCATAGCTTCTAATTTGAAAGCGCATAATTTCAAATTTTTTTAAAATCTGTAACCAATATTCTCATTTTTCTTTCAATGTCTAATTTCAGATTATATAATACTAACTTCCTAGTTTCAAGATCTATCTCATTAATTGTTTCATCAAATAAGTTGTTAAAAAAAGTTCTTCGTTCTATATCTTTAAAATCTAGCCAGAAGACATGCAGAAATAGATCTACCACCTCAACGATAGAACGGTCAATCCTAACCAGAGTATCTCTAAAAAGAATAACAATATTTTCAAAAACTCCTTTCTCCTTACATTTTTTAAGAAATTTTGAATAGAATATAGAAGTCGAGGTAGAAATGAGATTATCTTCAATAGTAAAAATATTACAGAGTAGATCATATATCTCACTACAGATAACCTCTTGCGAAGTCTTGGAATCAAAACTTTCAATGATCCACGCAAGCAAATACCCATATTCTGTGAATTCGTAGGTAGGAGTCGCGCCAGTTCCTTTAGCCATTGGTCTATCTCCCATAATATCAAGTAATCGAAGTTGAATAAGATTATTCAATTTGTTCTTGACTGTCTTTAGAGGATTTTCTATCCTATCTTTCGTGCGTTCAACTGTACTATCCTCATTGTCAGTAGTTAACCAATCTGTAATCTCCCATGACGTAAATGAAAGACCATTATTTTCAGATCGATTATGGTTTAGTGCCAAGGAATATCGAAGGATATTTTGGTATAAAGATGCACTGTAAGTATATTCCCCACCCTTATCCTTTCTTGCAAATATAGAACTGATTGCAAGTGGTTCAGACGTTCTCAAATGTGATACACAATATATGTATTAACCAGTTAAAAATTCTTTTGGGGGGTCAAGGAATAATTATGCAATTATCATGTTTGCATTCAAAGCATTTTACTCCATTTAGTGGAATATGAGGAGTTAAATTACTTCTCTTTATATAATGCATAATTGGCCAATCAATCAGATAGTAACTATCACAGTTTCGACATTTTGTCTCCAGAACAATTAAGTCAGCCCGATCTCTTAATTCAAAGCAACGTCGTTCGAAGTCGCGATGATAGACCTTTATTCCCCTTCTCATTGCTTACTGGTA
>JANWJI010000201.1 GCA_025449515.1 Nitrososphaeraceae archaeon
ATTAGAAAGGCTGTTTTTAGATTTATTGTCATCATCTTATCCCATTCTTGTTCCTCAAGTTCAGTTACAGTTTTATCTCCTAAATATCCTCAACGATGTTAACCGTTATATGGATCTGTCCATAATTTGTTAAAATGTCTGAAACTAATTTCTCTACTTGTTCTTCCTTTGATGTATCTGCTTTTATTAATTGTAATTGTGGCTCAGTTTGCCTCTTTGACAGCTCTATATTACTGTCTGTATTATATGATGATATCACTTGAGCGTTGCATTCGATAAAAGATCTTGTTATAGCTCTTCCTAATGCTCCGGTTCAGCCTGTTACCAATACAATTTTATTTGAGAAATCTATCTTTTATTAGTCTGATTATGCATAAGATGATCTATTATCTTATAATAACTAAAAAAGATTTCATTAAAAAACATTTTTCAATTTTTCTATTCTGAATTTTCTTACTCTTCCTGTATGAAGAAATCTCCCAAGAAAGATGATTTTTAAGTTTCATCTTCCATTATGCAATATATTTGTAGACTATGTTTTATTTTATGGTAGAGTCGAATTCCAATTGCATGATCTTTTTATATCTTCATATGAGAAGTTATTGCCGACAGAAGTACATTAAGCATTGACATTAGTAAAGTACAAGAATATTAAAATTTGAAGTCATGTAGGAAGAGAAGAGTTTTTAACTTTAAGTCTCAGTTGAAATGTATATGTTATTTATTTACGGCCTTTTCTTATCATGGTTTGAGTTAATTTTATGCTATCTCTCCTTATCATCATTAACCTAATTTTGTAGACTTATTGATCCTAAATCTAACAAGATGAAACAATATATAGATAATTTAACAATAAAAGAGTTTTTCGTGTTCTAGCAGAAATAAGGAATATTCCTACGAAACGGATAAAGAATGAGAAATATAATAACGAAAAAAGAACATCTTCGATTAACTTCAACTTAGCATTTATGACTAGCAACAAGAATCTGGCTTATATGGGTGGATTTGACTGGATTTATGAGATTACAAATTAAAAACGATCATTTTATTGATGCGATCCTAGAACATAAAGAATCGAGGGAATTAAGGCTCTCAATAATAATAAAATTTCTTAATAAATGAAAAAATAATATAATAAGAATTTGATATATACTAATAAATATATGTCTATTTTCTATGTGAAACGATAAATTTCTAATTAATATAGATCTTATCAATATTCAAACCTATACAAAAACTAATAAACACCAAGAAATCATATATGACAAATGACTATATTTCTGCTGGTCGTTGGATCTTTTATATTATCGATATTACTAATTGTCAGTACACCTGTGGTGCATGCCCAGACTATTTCAACAATTACTATACCAATGAAAGTTTATTATAATTCTACCTATGGCGTAGTTATTCAATACCCAGCTAGCTGGAATGCTAGAAGTATATCTAGTAATAATTCGCCATCTCCTTTTCAGGGCATAGTTTTGATGACACCACCAATTCAAAGTACAGGTAGTGAGTTTGCGGCAGTTGTAGTAGGGCTATATCCTCAATCAGTAAATACAACGTTACAGTCTTTTCTAGATCATAACAAGGGCATCAGAATGTCGAATTCTAACACCAAAAACTTTAATATTGTTATGTCAAATGCTAATTCATTACTTGCTGGGAGACAAGCATATGGGTTACTTTTTACAGATACCTTTCATGGACACTCCCAAAAGAGTTTAGAATTTGGAACATTCGGGTTAGAACATAGGGGAATTAAATATGGCTACATTGTTAATTTTAGCGCTGATCCAATAACATTTGCAAAGATATTGCCAATTATGCTTCAAACGATTGATTCGTTTGGAATTTCAAATATTAGCTGATAAACCTATTTGTATATCCACTTTCTCTTCTGATAGTAAATTAAAAATTTTGCAATTTTATTTTTTAAAAAATTAAGCATAGACCACACAACAAACAAGCCAGATTTGATTTATGTTGATTCTAGATGATGGCCAAATAGACTTACTAAAAAGCCTTTTTGTACTTGGCTGATCCTCTTTCTTTAATTTCTATTATGATATTACATTACTCCATTTTGAAACTTATTCAACTAAACTTATCGAAGATAATCCGTCATATAAAAAGAGAGATAGAAATAGATAATTACTATAATAGAAATAGATAACATAACATCATCAGATATTGATAATACATAGAATACATGCTTATATGTCTAAATTAGCCATATTTTGACCGTATCTTGAAAACGAAACCAATTATTAGTTCGATAGTCAACTTAACTCCTGCTGGCGAGAATTATAATAATATATTTTTTGAACAAAAAATAGGAGACGCCACATCAGGATTAATTCCTTATTTTAGTAAATTGCTCTATAAGTTATCAAAGGAAAATGCTTGGAGTATTGCAAATTATGTTATATCCATGAAAATAGAAGTAAATCTGTCTGATCATTATAGACGGAATATCATCAATGTATTGACCAACTTTTCAATTTTCTGTAATCACAAATCATTTAGACTACTAACCAGAGATGAAATTCTAGCGTTTCTTGATAGTCTTCGTAAGGCCGAGGATGTGGACCCATTGCACAAATGGATCGGTACATATAATACATATAGAATTTATATTATCAGGTTTTTCAAATGGCTATATTATCATGATATCGAACCGGGCGAAAGACCAAATCCAGACATTGTTGAAAATATCCCCCAATTAAAAAGAAAGGAACAGTCAATTTACAAACCTACTGATATATGGACTGAAGATGACGATATTTTATTCTTGAGATACTGTCCTAGCAAGCGCATAAAATGCTATCATGCTATTTCACGTGATACTAGTTGTAGGCCTCATGAAATATTGAAATTAAGAATAAAAGACATAGTATTCAAAACTGCAGGCAATCATCAGTATGCTGAAGTTCTAGTTAATGGTAAGACTGGTACTAGACACATACCTTTGATAAATTCTATATCATATATGAAGGACTATCTAGACCATGAACATCCTCAGAGTGGAAATCCAAATTCGGTACTCATGTGCGGGAATGGAAAAGGCCTTGGAAGGAAAATACAGGTTGGAACTATATACAGGATATATAATAAATACAAGGAAGAATATTTTCCACGTCTACTAGAAAGTCCAGCTGTACCCTTGGAAGATAAGGGTAAAATAAAAGAACTATTAAAAAAACCATGGAACCCCTACATTAGGCAAGCATTAAGCGCTGGGAATACGATTTGCAATTACTGGGATAAATTTGTGACATCAAGAATAATCCTTACCAAAATTAAACAAGTAAAAATATTGAATGAAACTCGCAACTTGGATTTTGGTAGATATAACGGAAGATACCTAATGCACCAATCATAATTATCTTATTAACAGCTATTCCATACTACAGGTAGTCCTCGTCCAATGGTCCCATGCTTTGAATTAAACCAAGATGTATAACACTTGCTATGCGGATTAACCTGGTTTGAACTACCACAATTTGTGCAGCTAAATCCCATCTCCTGAAAATGCATAGCCTGTTTGCTAGTACCAAGTCGCAGTTCTATAGATTCTATAAAATCATATATATCCAGCTGAATTGGATATTCATGCTTACATTTATGGCATATATTAGTAAGTGTAACGTTATTGTAATTCTGAATATTATTGAAGCGCATTATTTCCCATTCTTTATTGGTTGAAAAGTCTAAGTACCCTTCAATATCTAGTTTTATCTGCAATAATGCTAGTTTCTGTGTTTCTTTATCTAGTGTCTTTAATGTTTCAATAAACAATGCGCCTAGACCATCTACACAGGTAATGGCGATTAACATAAGTTTTATTGTTGTGTCATATTCCTTCACCTTAGGTAAAAGTTGACTGAAGAATTCAGAATAGTTGTTAAAATTCTCGCTAAAAAATCCATAGTCTTTGCATCTAAGTAAGAGGCTCGAAATACATTGTGAAAAAGCAGATTTTGATTCCTGGAAGTAGTAAATCAGAATTTCAAATAGTTTTGAAATTGATTCTTCTCTAATTGAGCCTACATTCTTACGCGCATTTATCAACCATGCAAGGTATAGACCTTGTGAGGTAAATTGATAGGTCTCTGTTTCAGACCTATTTTTTGTTGCTCTTTTTCCATTTAGTTGTATTAAATCCAAACCAATCAGTTTTGTTATTCTACCCTTAATGAAAGTCTGTTTAGAATGTGTTCTATAGGATTTAGACATACGGGATCCTTTAAATTCAATTACAAAAGGTCTATGGGTTGCAATCAGCCAGTTTCCCAGTTCTGTGTAGCTGAATTCTTCTGAGCTAGTTGTGAACCCTTTACAGGTAGCCCATAATAGAATATCTCGATATAATTCATTTTTGTCATGAAATAAGTCATCAACACTCACTAATTTTGACCCATTTTCAGTTACTATTTTCTTTGGCATACGTTAAAATACTAATTACTAACTAAACTACAAGAGTATATATGTTATAACTTTCAATTGCAAATGATATATAATTTGTAATTATGGCCAGGTCACAAAAATCTTAATGGAGTTTGTGATCTAAACAGTCATTATTCTTGCCCGGTTGGTCAAAAGGAGACAAATTCTTGGAGTTGGAAAAAGGTCACAATCAAACCAACTGTACAAAGATATCATAATTATTTAATGTTTCATCAAGACATAGACTACTTAATTTCAAAAGATTGGTGGACTCGAAGTTTTTCAGATTTTCTTGCAGTGAAACAATGGATCTGAATGTCGACTTGTCAATACAGAAAGATAGATTGTTGTTGATAATTCCTCTCTCCATAGAGTGATTCATTGCTTAAAAGATGCTCATAGAGTATTTGATCCTCATCCCAAACTAAGACTTACCAAATAGATGTCATCACGGAAGAGTTTGCATATATTTAGCAAAAGATGATAGAAAAATCAAGGGTAGAATCAACTCATGTCTGAACTACACAAGATTTTCGACAACAGTCGTTATCCAAGGAATAAGGGAGTCACTGCCAGCAGAATAAAAGTGCTTCTAGAACTTCGACAATATGTCCTTAACACCTTCCGGGATAGGAAATCATTTTATAATAAAACAGAACTTGATGATCATATTCATCAGATCCATGGAATATAGTATTTTATACATGCAAATTTCCAGTTTGTCTATAGATAGATGAGGAATATATTTTCAATTCTCAGTCGTATTTCAGAAAGGATATGATGAGGCTATACATTGATTTAATATAAAGCGGCAAAAAGGTACATAATGCAAAGATTCCTGGATAAAAACTTACTGTTCCGATTATATAAGACATATGCGCAACAGATCTGCCTTATCAGTAAAATCTGTTAGATATATTCTCCAAGCGAAACTTTAAGCAAGTCGTTGTGGTCGATATTACTACTTGAAGACATTTAGGCTCTATTAATAGACTCAATGCTGAGCTGAGCTTCCATTTTCAGTTGATATTGTTCTAACAAATCTCAATGCAAATTCGAGCTGTCTAACTTTTTCTTTGTTCTGTTCAGCTGCATCGATTAATACGGATATAAGGTTCTGGATAATTTTATCTGGAGGATACAAGTATTCCCATAGTAGTGATCTATTTCTATCCATCATAATTTTCGGCTTGAATAATCTGCAATGTTCCAAAACCGAATGATGCTGCTAATTCTTGACTATTTTATTTTCCACTTTTAGTGGTATGGTGTATCGCTTACCATGTTTTGAGAATAGTTGCTCATACTTCGACACTTTTTCTTGAATACTGATGTTTGAACTGTCATACATTTTGACAAAATTAGCACGTAATGTTAGATTCCCTTTAGAATCAAAAAATCTTATGCTATAACTGCTTCTATCACCATTTTTATTCTCTATTACAAATCGTGCCTCTATAGTCTCAGGGAGATTAACATGTATGTGCCAGGATCTGGATTCGTCGCCTATTGTAGCATACTGCTCACTAATTCGCAAGGGCAAATTCATTTCTGTGTGTACTTCACACACTGCACCAGGACTTCTTACCGAGAACATGACATTATCAAGAGCGAGTATATCTTTTATAATATCTTCAAAAGTAGTATTGAATTGATTGTTTATTGTAGATGCCATTTAGGTTAATACGTACTATCTGTCTTAATAGTATATTGGATGATCTAGCCAACATAACAATTCTGAAATAAGTTGCTATTAGAAGATAAATTTAGCTAGGACTAGACTAAACCTAAAAAGTCTATTCTTCTTCTCTCCAAAACAGACTTTGCTCAAACCAAGACAATGAATGTTAAGGTAGCATACTTTAGCACGATATCACATTTGATTTAAGAAAGTTTTCGGTTTTTAATTAACCTAATGGAAGAAGAGATGTTTTATATATATTCTCTTATAAAATAGTTCTTCATTTATTCATAAGTTCTGGAAATTGAGAGTGCATCCATTCCTTTAGGCCATATGAATTTATTGCTTTGAGAGTGTCAAGAAGAGAAATTGCATTTTTTCTAATTCTTAAGTCATAATCCTGGCCACAGGCTATCTGAGCAACAGTTATTCTAACAATATCTTTATTTTGCATGTTAGAATATTCGTCAAGTATAGTTTGACTATCATTTGCATCTAACAAGCGCATTATTTTGTCTCTAAGAAACCACTTATCATGAATATAGTTATTCATGCCATTGTCTCTTAAAAGTGATTGAAACGGATCTTCTTCAAATCCTGCCCAGTCATAATAATTGCCATCGCCATCAATAATCGATCCAAATGGATCTACTTGAATTATGGA
>JANWJI010000202.1 GCA_025449515.1 Nitrososphaeraceae archaeon
ATCCTAGTCCAATTCCCTTTTCTGATCTTGTTTCAAACTTCTCGAAAAGTTTGTCTATAACGGTGGCATGTACTCCTTTACCAGTATCTCGTATACTTACTACAACATATTCATGACGACTGCTCTTAGTAGCATGGTTAACTTCCTCTCTTTTCATCCTTACTGTAATAGATCCCACTTCAGTAAATTTAGCTGCATTACTCAATAAATTAGAAACAACTTGAGTTATTCTCCATAGATCAGCATCTACAAAAGTATCTTCATTTTCCTTCGATAAAAAATCCAACTTTATTTTATTATCTTTGCCTTCACTTTTAAGCTGGGTTTTAAAGTCAGCTAAGATATTTGCGATTACTTCCCTCAGATTAAATTGATTCTTATTCAGCTTTAGTGTCTGACTTTCTATTCTAGAAACATCCAAAATGTCTTCTGTCAGTCTTTGAATTCTTTTTGCACTTCGGTAGATATCATTTAGTAATTCTCTATACTGTTTAATATCGCCTTCTTTCTCTGATAGAGTTTGCGATAATCCCAATATTGGTTGTATGGGATTACGAAGCTCGTTAGCTGCTATATTGATAAATTCCTTCTGCATAGCCTCTGTACTTTTTAGTTCCTCATTTAATACCCGCTCATTCCAAAGCAGTTCAAATATTGATCTAAATGAATCTACACTAGGCTTACTATTTGAATAAATAGGAAAGTCTATAGCTTCTATAAATTCCCCAGCGTGCGGGTCTTTCAGCTCAGCTCTAAAGAATTTTGCATTATCAGCTATAAGCATCCCTGCTGAGGAAATGGTGTCAATCAAAACTCTGATATTTGGCGCATTATTAAAAATCCTGGTTATTATGTCTGAATTTTCATTGGTTATAGGACAGATAATCTTTACAATCACACCATCTTGTGATCCTTTTATAAGATAATCGATAACCCCTAATCTGTCAACCCTTATCATTGACTTATCAACTGGAAGAAGAAATAGTGCTTCCTTCTTTACAGATCTTGCCAAATCTATAAGAACTCTTTCCGCTCTTTGGGGGTCATTAATAACCTCAACAAATCCCGGTTCTATCCCTTGTTCTATTGTTAATATTCTTTCTCTAGCATCAATTCCATCTTTCCACAACTCGTTAAAAATAAAAACAAAGTGCCTAATGTATGCTCGTTCATTGCTGACCAACAGGCTTATTATTTCTTCAGGTTCCTCGGTCTTCTCGGTTGTGGCAATCATTTCTTTATCTGATACAGCGAAATCAATTGGAGGCATATTGCTAACATGTCTTATTTGTACTCCAATGTCAAGAAATTTCTTAATTAAATCTGCGGCATCATTATCAACAATTGTAGTAACTAATTTTATCCCATTATGTTCTCCGTTTTTCTTTTTTTCAATTATTTTTTCATATACGTTAAAATAGTTATTATATACTAAGCGTAATCCACCAACTTTCGAACAGACTAAAAATTCACAAGAAGACTCGAGAATGTTTTTTCCCTTTCCAAGTATTTCGTCGAGATTTTTGAGTATTTTGATCTCTTTTAGTACTATTCCTAGATATCGTTTCATGTCACGTTCTGTAAGAGACGGCTCAATTCCAGTTTGTTTTAAAAGAACAGACTGTTCCTCTTTTGCAGTATTCAATACCCTTCTTTCCATTTCTTGTTCCATTTGTGGAGTTCCAATGATATCCAAAAATTTGGCTACCTCCATAGTTGAATTCCTAATAGATTTTCTCAATGAACTATCTTGCGATACCGATATCGCTAAAGAGTATAGGCCTATACTAAATAAATAGGAAGATAAGAACACAAGAGAATGAGCAGCTACTCCCAAAGTTTGCTGTAGTGCAGGAATCTCATTAGCAATACCAATTGGTATAATACCCATTGCGGATATAACAAGATAATCTTTTACTCTTATACCAGACAGGTTTTTTGTAGCTATATAATATGCAAGACCGAATAAAACACTGCTGCCTATTGTACCTGCCCTGAAAATAAGCCTAAAATAGAATCTATAGGGTATATCCGCAGGTAACCAAATTATCAATCCGCTACCAACAAGATATAATACTAAAGGAATAGATAGGATAATCCAAAATTTAATGGGAAACTTTCCGGGTCTAATTGACTCATAATACTTACGTAAAAGCGTGGCTACGGCTAGCCAAGTAAAAATATAAGGTAGTGCTGCTAGATAATCTAAGCTGTTTTTAAGCGACACAAGGGAAGACGGTAAAACCCAAAGTGTGGTAGTAACAGGATTTACTACTTTGTATTGTATTTCACCATGGTATTTTTCAATGGTTTTATAAATGAACGAAGCTTGTGGAGTTGCATTTGGTGCTGATTTTTCTTCTACATCTCCTTGAGATTTGAACTTAACAAAACAAAATTATTTTTAATAATAGTTAGTCTAGCCATAAATAATAAATTAGTTAACTAATTAAAATTCTTCAAAACCTGTAACTATTTTGTCATCAATTTAACCTTGTATCTTTGCCCTTACTCTTTTTACCAAATCACCTATGACAATAGGTTTTCGGATAAGGCATTCAACATCTTGTTCTTCTATATCAAATGCTGTAATAAAGCAGACCGGGACTTTATCATCTATTTTTCTTATTTCATTATACAATTCAAACCCATTCATCTTCGGCATTTTAATATCAATAAGCGCTAAAGCAAATGACCCCTCCTTCTTGTCCTTAAAAGATTGTAATGCAAATAGCGGATCATTAAAAGCATTAACTACAAATCCATTATCTTCCAAGCCTATACTCAGAGCAAATGTAATATCAGGTTCGTCATCTACAAGCAATATTCTTTGCTTGGTATTACTACTCATTGTAATTCATCTCTTAGAACTCTTACTAAATCATCGATTCTGATTGGCTTTCTAATAAGGCGTTTTATCCCTAGTATTGGAAATATTTTTTTCCTTATATCCTCATAATAATGAATTTCAGAAGCAGTAATAAAACAAACCTTTACTTTTTTATCAATTTCTTTCATTTGATGATAAGCTTCAATGCCACTCATCTTCGGCATTTTAATATCAAGGAGCAATAAATCATAAAGGTCAGCCTTAAAGTTCGATAATGCTTTTAAAGGATTATCAAAAGCATCTACTCTAAAGCCATTATCTTCTAAACCAATCTTGAAAGCTAAAGCGATATCAGGTTCATCATCTACAAGCAATATTCTGCTTTCGCACTTGTTGTTCATTGCTGTCACTGGTTCACGCTCTTCCCCCTGATGTCAAATTAGATGATGATGGGGATTGTTGTTGTTGTTGTTGTTGTTCGCCAAGTGGAAGGCTTAATTCAAATACAGCCCCTCCTTTACTTTCAGGATTATTCTCAGCCCATATTCTACCACCGTGCGCTTCTACAATGCTCTTGCAGATAAATAACCCCAAGCCAGTACCAGTTTCAGACGCTGTAGCAAATTTTGTAAACAACCTAGGAACTATCTCTGGATCTATTCCTGTGCCTGTGTCCTTCATACTGACTACAACTTCCTGGTTTTTGCTTCCATTTTCTCTATTTTTTTTCTTCTCTGCAGTAACATATATTGAACCTTTTTTGCTTTCCTTGTCTTGCTTCTTTGTGAACTTGAGGGCATTATTTAACAGATTAGAAATAACCTGAATTAGCCTTACTCTGTCTGCTTCAACAATAATCTTAGAGTCATTATTTCTGGGCCTATAGTAGTATAATAACTCAACATTATCATTATTCTTTTCGATCTGATTTCTATAGTCCTCTACAATATTCGATATCAAATCATTTAGATCCAATGGCTCAATTTTAAGCATTAGTGTCTTGCTTTCTATTCTTGTAACGTCTAGTATATCGTCTGTAAGTTTCTGAAGTCTTATAGCATTTCTGGACATTGCTTGGAGCATTTCATCTTTTCTTTCTGGGTGTGTTTGCAATAGCTCAGAAAATGATAGAATAGCTTGGGTAGGAGTTCTAAGCTCATGGCTTGCAATATTGATAAACTCCTTTTGCATTTTATCAGCTCTCTTTAGCTCTTCATTTAATGTCCGCTCATTCCATAGCAATTCAAATACTGATTTGAATGACTGCACAGTATTCTTTCTGTTGGAATAAACCGCAAAACCAATCGCTTCCATAAAGGTTTCAGCACTGGCATCTCTACTTTCTACTCTAAGGAGCTTTTCATCATCAATTATATACATACCATATAAAGACTCATTGCCATTTAGAATTCTGATGCCAGGAGCTTGTTCAGATACTTTATTTACAATACCAACATTTTCTTTAGATAGCTGACAAATGATTTTTATACTTACATCTTTTTCTTTTTGTGATAGTTCC
The DNA here is from genome assembly GCA_025449515.1 of Nitrososphaeraceae archaeon. GTDB lineage: Archaea > Thermoproteota > Nitrososphaeria > Nitrososphaerales > Nitrososphaeraceae > JARBAU01. The sequence goes on from JANWJI010000202.1 coordinate 4,350, forward strand.
ACTAAATAATCGATTATTCCCAACCTGTCTGCTCTTACCATAGCTTTGTCATTTGGAAATAAGACTAAGGCCTCCTTCTTTGTCGATCTTATCAAATCGAGAAAAGTCTGAGCTATTTTTTTGCGTTCTGCAATTATCTCGAAAACTTCTGGTTCGATTCCTTCTTCAATTTCCCTAATTCTCTGTTCAGCCAGAATTGCCTTGTTCCAAAAGCTCTCGAACACATATTTTTGTTCCTCTACCATGGCCCTAACGTTGCTGTAGATAATATGTGGTACTGGTTCTAGTGTCTGATTTCCTGTCATGGAAGACAAATATTCTATTTCACTGATAGAAAAGTTTGTTCTTATTCCACCTAAGTGACGAATCTCTTTGGCAAATTTGAGTAGCTCTTTACAATAATGGATGTTATCTTTGGTAATGTCAGTAATGTACCTTAATTTGATGCCTTTGGCTTTAAGATTAGATAACAATTCCTTGTATTCCTCCACTTCAAAAATAAGTGAAAGAGCTTTATGGTCACCACAAGAATCTATTTTTTCTGCTTGTGATAAAAATTGTAATACTGTATTAATTACATATTTTTGACCATATAATACCTCTGTCCTCTCAGTGCTTCTAGGATTTGCTGTTGTATTCATTATCTCTTACCCTTTTCAATTTAATCGATAAAAAATATGTGATATCGTCAATATATAAGCAATAATGCTCAAAAATTATGATACATATACATATAACCACGTTAGGAGTTAAACCAAGTTGTTAATATTTGATGTTTGGGATTTCATTGTCTGCTTTATTTCTAGAATTCCATCTTATCGAGTTCCTTTAGCCTCTTCGCTAAAGTCTTGCTACTGAAACCTTTCAATGTCCTCCTGAATTTAAATATGTAACAGATGTGCTACTGCAACATAACCGAATAGTATTTCAAGAGTTCCTCTCTTTGTAATTATCTTACGCAGTTTAGCAGTTTCTTTCATAACCATTTAAAGCATTATATTTGTTTCACACACTAAATGTAATTGAATCAAAACTATTGTATAGCGCTGTATTTACTATGACAAATGTCACATAACACACATAAGCGCAGTGTTATTGGTATGACTATTACTACTAATCTTATTCTGCTAATAATCTTTTAATTAAACATTCTATTGTAACTGGCTTTTTAATAAAACATCCAAAATTTATTTTAGGATATACTTCTCTTAGAGCTTGAATATTTATTTCTAATGCAGACATAAAACATACTCTAATGTTAACATCTAATTCTAATATCTTTTCACATAACTGAAAGCTATTCATTTGGCATATAAATATCAGTTAGAAGAAGATCATAAAAACGTGGTTTGGATTGTGTCGATACTAATAAAAGATCCTCATATAATATTGTGTGTTCTTAACAAAGGCCTTCTTACGAATTAGCACTTACTGATATTAGAATGCCAGAGATTAATGAGTTTGAATCGTATAAGGAAATGAAGACAATAGATGGTCAGCTCAAAATTTGGTTTAATTACAGCTTTTGATTATCTACATTTTCCAAATGATAACTTTGGTCATTTGGTCTTTAGTGTAGACTCCTTTATCTCTTTTTGAGAACCATCTCATGAATACATTATTTTAATTCGGAATGTGCACAATCCTCGTTTCTGAATGGCAAATCTCGTATTAATTTTGACAAACGAAATAACTAGCTCTTATTTGATCGTAAGTTGGTTATAAGATACCAACTTATTTGTATAACCCAATTGAAAACAAATTGGAGATCAATTGTATGTGAGTAATGTATTACGTCATTAGGATTAACAAGGGTATTAGTATGCACTCTATACATACTGCACAACTTGTTATTACATTAGGATTGTGTCCACTAGTATTAGCTGTTAAACTCCGAAAGAATTTAAGCAAGCTTCGTAAGGATAGAAGAAAAAGAAGAAGGAGCTTTTTCTACGGATATTGTACAACTACCTCCAAATAACCTATCTAGATAGCATAGCCAGAACAACATGAAGAATCATGTCAATTGCTATGATTGTTGGAGCAGTTACATATTACCATATAATCATATATCCTCTAGAAAATGCCAAATCTTGGCGTAGGCTCTAACATGAACACGCCATGCATTCAATTTAACGAAAGGTGGAGAATACTACTTTATTAATGGAATGCCTCCGCTGCAAAGAGCGGATAGCATTTTTTGGTTCTTATGTCCTTATTACCACCTAGTACCAAAAAATGCCAAAATAGTAATTTGAATTAGACATTTGCGCTTAAAAAAGAATGTCGAATCATTTTGTTCATATGGTTATATAACTATATAGTTATATGATCATATATTTACCAGCATTTTGAGATCAACAATATCATAATTCAGATTATAGACGAATGAGAATGTCTCATGGATCAAATACTCTGTAATTGTCTAATTGCAACTAGTTTAGATTGGCTTAATCTGTGCCCGCTTAATTTGAGAGTGATAATGCCTGGATATGTAAACGTGTAAGCCTGAGCTTACCTAATTGACTACTGACTTACCATGTTCAAACATCATTTCCCATCTAAATAATCATGTGACTTGGCTCATAGATTGGTAGGTCAACATGCTATTGCTTGCTTGCAGTTATAGTCCAACAATGGATATTGCAGCAATTAAAGTAGTGTTTGATTTGTTGAATAATTCATTGTGTTGCACGTGATAATTGTTTGACTACCTTGCTTCTTAGCCTGCCATTATTAACTGTATATTGTAATTGACTCGTTTTCCTATAATCAATCACTAGTG
>JANWJI010000203.1 GCA_025449515.1 Nitrososphaeraceae archaeon
CGTCTGGAGCCATAGCAACTAGAAATACAAATACTAATCATGGTAGTATAGCATGTCGAAGCTGCTTAGTCGAATAGGGTCTTGACAGATACACGGACTGTACCGAGCAGAAGATCCGGGGACTAAGCAGCCGATATACTGTACTTACATACGTGACATGCACATATGGATATAGACGTAGGTCATTACTCATAGATGATGTAGGCGTCGATCTAAGATTCTACCCTCTAAGTCGTATTGTTATTTACCGATCATAATCATTCTAAGGTTGCCAGTAAGTCAACAATTTTAACTGCACTACCACAATTTCTAGCCTCTTGCCCACCTAACTAATTGTTTATCCACACGGCTTCCAATCAGATAGAACTTCAGTTGTTATCTGTCATCGGGCACGGCTGAACTGTGATTGTCATGATATTGGGAATTGATGAGTTATGACTACATCGTCTAATTATAAAGTGACAGAATTCAATAGGTAGCGACTTCGGCATCGTCGACATACTGCTGTGACTGATGGTAACAAAGAATGTGGCCTGGGTTGCGCAGACTATGGCATCTTGCTGCTTTTGCCGGCATGCTTCAAGCTATGGCTCTGAGAAAGACTAGGAAGTTCGCCAACTACATCCGCTGCCACATTCTACATGGATCTTTCGCCGGCATCACCTACATGACGCTGCAACTTCGGGTACCTAAGACAAGACTCAGACTGTTCAGCTTCGGTTGGGAGTTAGTACGCCGACGTTGTCATTATTACGTTCAGTCTGACTCAGTGCAGCGGATCTATTGTACCAAAGCTTTATCAAATGGGGTGTTAAAAGTGAGCGCAACCATCATTTCAACTCGTGGAGGTAATTCAATTTCTATGAATTGGTTCCCATATTCCAACTCATGGTATAGTTGTAAAGTTCTATTTTGATTCGGTGATAGCGTTCCATTATATGTAAATATCAGCAGCATACCATCTTGGTATTAGCATACTTAGCTCTTGACGAAGCGTAATTCATCGGTGTTTTTTTGGTGGAATTGACTAGGCCTTTTTTACTTTAGATAATCAGAATCCTCGAAAAGAGAAGCGATAATGCTTAGATTCTTATATGCTATCCACTGAGATAAATTATGAGTGAGCGTGCTGAACCGGTAGCATTAGTTCCACCCCATGAAAGTTCTGAGGAAATTGCTGCCGAATATTCTTTTAGAGGAAGATATGCAAAGGAATTGGAAAAGAAGAGGGTGCCTGGAGTTAATAACTACTTTGGACCTGATGAATTACTGGAGGAGAGAGTAAAAGTGAATCAGCAACAGATGAAGACTCCCGGTCGAAGAGGAGAGATCATAAAACAGGAAGAGATTGCCAAGGAGATCATTAGAAGAATATCGGTTCCAATAAGATCTACCGTGATCGGTAAAGTGGAGAAATATACTCCTACTAACATATGAGATTGAATTGGGCATTATTTTGTAACTACGGTTTAAATATAGTATTATTGACTGGAAATCTCCGATTATTATAATAACATACTTTGGATTGACCCTATTTTCTTCTTACTGGATTATACCTGAGGAAATACTATACATTGGCCGTATTATATTGTATAAAGGAGATGCGGGAAATAATCCATTTGTTCATTAGAATAGCCACATCTGTAGTTTGGAGATCAGAAATCACTTCTTACTTGCTCTATAGTATTTCCGATCTGGAACAAATTTCTTACATTCGCATGCACCAATCATACACTTCATTTTATCTTTACTAGTACTTCTGTCATGATCAACTTTGTGATGTTGACACTTCAAACACTTTAGAAAAGAATCAGACTCACTATCCATCTATCAAAGTGTAACTATTTGACCGTCTATATACCCTTGCATGCATTATCGTTTCATATTCTGATGAAAAAACTGTCGGTATTAGATTTAGACAAATAGTCGTAGTCCACGTGTATAAGCTATGTGTTGGCTGACAAGCCGGCTGTTTATAAGTACGCGCCATTTGTACGCCTGTAGCTGACATTTCATCTTTTATTGTAGACTGGCTTCACTGAGAATAGATAATCAAAATGAAAAACGTGGTAAAACATGAAGGGGCAAGGTAAATGAAATCTCTGCAGCTATCATAATCATCAATCACTAAAACAAGTCGGACTTTTCGTACAAAAAAGAGTTTTCGTACTTTTGGCTACGTTTTATCGAAGGTATTAGCCCGTTTTCTACCAGTTCAAAAATGCAAATAGATCTCACAAGTAGACCCGAGCACAATGACCTTTTTTATTCTCATACTTGTGATATAATAAGCAGCAAATATGATATCAATAATTTTGCTGTCCAAATTGGAAAAGAATTCGATGATTAGTAGTTACTGAAATTAGGTTTACCTAATAAACAAGTGAATGACATTTAAATGGTAGTGCAGGTATTAGGTATTAGGACCGATGTCCTTTCTGCCAATCCACCTATCAGATGGCAGAGTCCTAAATATGAAGATCAGGAAAAGCAAAAGAGCAGGCCGATTTTGGTTGAAGGCCGATATTTCGGGGATTTATATGGTCGCTCCTGCAGATAATTATGGAATCAATCAAGCTACAAGATTTCTGGAGGATAAAAAAGCATGGATCCTAAAGGCAGTACAATATTATGAAAAAGTACGTGCCGAGTGCGGAATAGATAACCTTAGATCTAATGCAATTTCATTTTTAGGTAAGATATACAATCTGCAAGTAGTTAAAGATACAAGGTTCTCGATAACCATCTCAACTAGTCTGTGCAAAATAACGGTTCATGTAACTGATTTGCGTGATTATAAGAATGAGATTAAGCAGTGGTACCATACAGAAACTCGTAGAATTGTGACGGAACGTCTTGAATTTATCATTCGAATGAATCCGGGTTTACCAGCGTATAACAAGGTCTTTATAAAGGACCATACAGCTAGGTGGGCCAGCTGTTCTGAAAAAAGGAATCTAAACTTTAGTTTGCTATTGGCCATGCTACCAATACAAGTAATAGATTATGTGATTATTCATGAACTCGCACATCTAGTTCAACTTAATCATTCGAAGAGGTTTTGGGACATTGTTAAGAAAATGGATCCTGAATTTCAGACCCATCGGAAATTGCTGCACAAGTACAGCATGTTAATAAAATATACACGAATATCTTAATTTTTTCTCCAATGTATGTTGCTAGAGTACGCCAAACAGAATCAAGCATTTCAATAAAATCGCTAACTGATCCACGATAAACGCGCTGGCCATTGTATGTATTCGTCCCAATTTTAAATTGATAATTTCTGGAACCAGTTTTGCCAGCATATTTTCTAGTACGTCGTGAAGTATAATAACTATATGAAGATCATATGATGAATAAAAATGTCTTTAAGTACGCTGTCTATTATTGCATCGTTATCTATGTTTCTATAAGCCCATTTTTATCCCTGTCTTCCGTCTGTTCTTGTTCACCTAAATGGCGAGGTCACGCAGATTTGTCATCCGGTAAATCTAGTGCGTCGCTCATAGTCACATGATAGTACAGTTGCCCAATTTAATCTTAGTTTATGTCTTATCTCATTTAGAAGATTCTAAATTTTTGAAAACCTTCAAAACACAATCCGAAAAATCGAATGGGATTAAAAATGGTTCTGTAAAAATAAACTCTTCATGTGAACCAAGTTATGGCTGTTATTATCGCTAACAAAACCTAAAAATTTAGGTCAAATAGTAGTGGCAACTGATGTTCAATCTTGGCAAGTAGGCTATCGAGCAGGTTTATGCAATTAAAAGAGAGAGGTGAATGTGCCCTCATCTGTTACGTCCTAGCCGGATATCCTACTCCTACAATGTGTAGCAAAATAGCTAGGGCGCTCGTGAGCGGTGGTGCAGATATCATCGAGATTGGCATCCCATTCTCAGATCCGATTGCGGACGGTCCCACCCTCCAAAATGCCTCTAGTTTTGCAATTCGCAGAGGGATCACAGCTGAGAATGCCCTAGACTTAGCCAGGGAGATTCGAGATGACTATTCGGATCTTCCATTGGTTGCCATGACATATAGCAATATAATTATCAGAAAGGGTATGAATAAGTTCATGAGGGACGCCAAAACCTCTGGAATAGACGGATTTATTCTACCTGATATGCCTATAGAGGAATCAAAGATATACCACAAGGATGCCTCAAACATCGGCCTGTCAACTGTGTTTCTCGTGTCTCCTAACACTTCAGGGCCTAGAGTAAAACAGATTGTTGCTGTAACTACGGGGTTTCTTTATTTAGTTTCTGTATATGGTGTAACCGGTGCGCGGATCTCGTTTGAGAATTACTCGATCAGTGCCCTCAAAAGGGTGAAAAGAATCGCCGGGTCAAAAGTTCCTGTCGGAGTGGGATTCGGAATAAGTGAACCTGCACATGTCAAGCTTATGTCAAGCTCTGGTGCAGATGCAGTTGTCGTGGCGAGCTCAATAATTAATATGATAACCAACTCACCAAACAAGAGTAGCCTCCTGACCGAGATTATGGATTACACTAAATCTTTAAAAGCAGCATGTAGAAAATATTGAGGACAGAAAATTGAAGTCATACCTTTTCTTTACTCTAGCACATTAGTTGTTGTTAACCGTCCAATTAAAGGTCCTAGTCACCCCTGCATTAGTTGAATAGACAGGATATAAATTACGACACCCTCCTTTAGATTAAGGTAACCGAAATATTATGTCAAAGATTGACTTCTGGTAACCCGACAGACTATTGAAAAATCGTAATACATCTAAAGATCTCATATTGGAACTTGTTTGAAATACCTTAAGACAAAATTCCTAAAAATCATACTTTTGCATTTGGTTCTCTTCTCAATCCAGATAGAAGGACGCATTTCCGGCTGGATCATTAATCTTGTGCAAGCGCATCAGCCCTTAAATCTCAATCGAGGAAGCACGGCCTACAATCTAGCGCTTGTTACGCATATATTGCAGGTTAAATTTAGAATTGCTTATAGGTAATCAAAGTCATAGTTCTGGAAGACTTATCCACTGTATGTTTCTGTGCATCGCTTCTCTAGTAGACTACCGGAAGCATTACTCATTGAACAGAACTATCTCTCAACTTTGAAGAATTGTAGATTAAACATTTTTTTTGGGGTAATAGGTAATAAAGATCATTACAACAGTGCTGACCACATAGTATTTTAACAAAAAAAATCCACTATTATAAATTAATATAACATATTTTCTAATAAATCCAATCCATTCGTAATTGATCCTGTTGTTGTAACTTTTAATAGCCGGTTCTATATGTTTTACTGGTTCACAAATCTATTCTAAATTCGAAATGAAGAGATGTTGTGGACCACTAACTGTATTATAACACCATTTCATCCTTTAAAGGGTAAGTATAGACATTGGCCCTCTCTTTTCCGATTACAATCGAATGTAAAAGTATTGCACCTTCCAGTTCACCACCGTCTATACCTAATCCTTTCTTTCCAAGTATTGATGTAGGATCGGTTTCTTCACTATTCATCATTACGTCGTTGCCTGGATAAGGTTCGAGGGTAACTCTCTCTTCAGCCAAAAGACCAGAATCTCGTACCCCATTTGACATAAGTCTTCCACCATCGTTCAATATATTCCGTACATGATATTTGTCTCTAAGTATTTGCATAGCCTTGCAAAAGTCAAATTCCTTACCAGTTACCACGTAGCTCAATAAGTCTGACTCGGGCAATCCGATATGGGCAAAATCATATCCATCTTCATTTGTTAAAAATATGACATGCATATCCCTTTTCTTATCCAGAACGGCGATTCGATTTTTTTCATACTCCTGAATAAAATTTAACCTTCTAAAAGTCCTATCGGATCTTGCCACAATGATATAAGCTAGTGGTCCTGGAGCCCCTATTTTCTTTTCCAGTTTGCATAGATCCTCATATACATTTCGATCGTTCTCTTTAAAGAAATCACCAAAAAAGTGCCAATTCCAAATATTTTCTTTGTTCAACATAAGATTAACCGCGCTAACCATTATAGCATCACGGCCTATCAAAATTCTGTGCGTAGAGGCGAAGGCATTATCAATCTGTTTTCTCTTTCCTCCAGAAAGTAAAGGTACTCCTCCTGCCTTTCTTCCATTAATCTTGTAAATAAATGGCCCTATGTTATCGTTATCTTGTGAATTGGCCGCAAGATAGCTAGTAGCTTGATATGGGACTTTCATCTTATCTATGTAATCTGTGCTAGCACCTATCACAATTCTAGGCAATATTTTTGCGAGATTGTCCAATCCGAAATTCTCAGGACTTATCACCTGTATCCCCCTGCTCAAAAAGTGTTTTAATTGATCCGACGTGATTTTCCTCTGCTCTGCGAGTGATTCGAGATGAGCTTTAAAGTTTAGCATTTCACGACAATTCATAGCTTGTCTTAGTCTTTAGACTTTAAAAATTAAGCGAGCACTTTCGATGGGAGTAATATCGAAATATCTGAGCAGCCATAAACTTAATATCTCATAACTTACAAAGAAATCATGACAATAGTCTAAAAAATTAAGGAGATAAGAATTGATCGATTTCTATTGCGTACCAATTACGTTAACTGCATTACCGCTTCCTTGAACCTGAGATGCAAGATTCTGACATTTTACGTTGGAGGCTCCAAATCCGTTTCCGCAGCTATTTGCTTGTGCGATCGATTGCGAGTTGCTGCTACTTCCATGACCATGACCATGGTGATGGCTGTGATGATGGCCGTGTGCAAATACTCCCTGAGCCATGCCAGTTGCAGTAATTAACAACAGAGCTACGGCTGTAACAGCAATCAGACCGAATGATTTATTCATCGTATCGTGGTTATCGCTTAATCTATTTGGACTTTTGTTAAGTGGATAAGGTATTTTTGTCCTATAGTTATCACCTATAACATTTTTCTTCCTCTTAGACGATTCACATACATCTTAAATCCAAATCCGGCTAACTGCTTTTAACCATTCTAAACGACAATGATTGGTCTACAAATTCTCTGTATTAGTAACATAATAAAATTACTAATTTAAAGTATAAGGTTAGGAAATTAAGGGATCGCTTTACTAGTGTCAAGAATTGCTTCTGTTACTATAACCAAAATAGTGAGTTTATTTGGGCCTACATTGAATTATTGGATAACGTGGAGCAGCAGAACACAGGATTTGCAAGCAAGCAAATTCAAAGGCCAATGTATGTTGAGAACAGGAACGGATACTTGACTAACACGTATCTCCGGAAAATATAATATAAAAACTTGGATTTGTAACCAAGGAAAAACAAGAATATCGATAATTATTATGTTTCGCTAAATAGAGCTCTGGATATCACGAGCTATACGGATTGTGTTCAGTTTTGCCATCTGATATCTTTATGAACAATTTTGAAAATGGCCCCTTCTGTCTTACTAAATGTGAGGACGTATAGATACCCACTACTTCCGGGTCCAATTTAAATATCAGTAATACCACCAAAGCCCATCCCAAATACGATTGGTTTGAGCAAATCTGTGCTATTTACGACCCTATCTGATAAAGGCCCAGCAGGCTGCACGAGTTCAGTCCTCTGTCGATTTAGTTTGAAATGATAGAGATATCCATTTATGATGTCACCTACAAACA
>JANWJI010000204.1 GCA_025449515.1 Nitrososphaeraceae archaeon
CCCACCATGTGTAATATCCTGTCTCAACTCCCTTACTGTAGTAATTGGCATGTTAAAAGAGGCACCGCTCATGTATTTCCTAGTAGTTACTTTTAATGGTATCTAACGTGTGCAAAATTACCCAGGGGAAAGAACTAGCACTTGATCTGCTGCACGGTCGGTCAGGTAGATGAGTCCCTTAGAATTGAGGATTAGGATTATCACGTATTCCTCATTTTACAACATTGCAGAAGTTTACCGACAGAATTAACAATTCATTGCTTGAAAAGATAATTTCGTCCTTCATTGTGATTAGCGGTACCAAGCATATTTTTGTTGGAATAGATTCTACCGGATTCAAAATAACTCATGCTTCACAGTATTATACCGAAAGAACAGAATTGAGAAGAAAATATGTGAAATTGTCTATTGGGGCAGATGTATTGCAACAAATCATATGTACAATTAAGATAAGACGGGCTCCACCAAGACATGACAACATAGATTTCAAGCCAATCATAACAAGGGCATCAAATATACTTCCATTATCTGTAGTTACAGCCGATAAGGGATATGATAGTGAGGATTATCATCTTTTAGTTAGAGATTACTTAAATGCATTCAGCATAATCCCAGCTCGATATGAACGAGTACCTATATGGAGACCACATGGTAGGTATAGAAAAAAGATGAAACGTGGTTACCCCAAATTGCTGTACAATCAAAGGAATAAGGATGAAACCAGTGTTTCAGTAATAAAACGATAATTTTGAAATAAGGTGGATTTTGTCAGAAGTCAATACCCATATAAACTTCTGTGATAATCTTTTCTTTCTAAATATATATATTAGAATGTACATTCCTATTTACTCTAGTTTCATGGGAAACATGCTTTTTTTTGCTTATTTTTGCATAATGTTAATATTTATTCTAAGTAAAAATACTATAATTTCTAATGTTGAAGCTCGAGAACATCCCTTTAAGATTTCTGTAAATTTAAACCATGTGGGGAGAGGCTCCTCGAAGATCTGCGTGAGTTCCTACGCCCAAAATTTGGGTTGTAGAATTATTCAATTAGATAATGAGAAAAATCCGTTAAGATCAAAATGGCAATTTGAATCAGGAGCAGTCCAAGTAGGAGACAAGTTTACAGTATGTGTTACAAATCTACAAATCTCGACAACAACATGTCTAACTGGAGAGAACACTTCGCACAATGGTCTCGAGGATCTCACATTAGATTTTCCTGTTTCTAAATCACGAACGAATGCCTTTGATGTAAAGGACAGTATTGATCATTTTTACAATCCTGGGACAACGTTGAACTCTCTACAGCAAATAACTAAAGGTATTCCATCAGAAATAACTAAAGGTATTACTTCTGTACCAGCATCGATTTCTCAATTCTTCCCCATATTTATCACAGTTACTATCATCATAGTAATTGCTATAGTGATAAAGAAACGGAAATCAAGAAGCCGACGAACGAATTTGACTGTCCAACAAGGTATACACACTAATCCTCAGCCACACCATGTAATTGGAAAAATCCCACCATCAGGTGTTACATCGCCCCCTTCGCCTAATCCCATAAAGCTTCAACCAGTTATTGGAAAAATCCCACCATCAGGTGTTACGAATCCTCATCAAATTTCTACGCAACGACAAGTAGTAAAAGACTGGCCTACACTACTTGTCTATCAGGAAGAGATACAATATCCCACCAACTGCTTCATGGATTCTGATCTAAAATTCGCAACTTTTAAACAAGGTAAGGATAAGTTTCCGTTAGCAATTTCTGGTAATTTCGCATCAGTGTATCAGGCTACTACTAGACAAGGTCAACATAAAGCAGTTCGATGTTTTCAAAGGCCTCCAATTAATCTTGCAGAAAGATATGAACAGATTTCTATGTATTTGTCGACATTATCAACTAATAAACCATCATCCTTAGTCGAGTTCAAATATATTGAAAATGGGATCAGAATAAAACGGGCAAGGTTTTATCCTATCGTAAAAATGGATTGGGTAGAAGGGGATCCCCTGAACATATTTGTCAAAAAACACCTTCGAGACAAAAAGATTTTGCTAGATTTAATTAACAAATTTCTTGTCGCTGTCAAGCAGCTCAAGAGATCCAATATTGCTCATGGGGACCTCCAACATGGTAATATCAAGATTACGCCTAGATTTGAGCTTAAGCTTATTGATTACGATGGCATGTATATTCCTCACTTCAAAGGTAAATTTAGTAATGAAAAAGGACACTCAAATTATCAACATCCTCTTCGGGATGCCTCTCAATTCGATGAAAATTTGGATAATTTTTCTGAAATGATAATATATTTAAGTTTACATGCTGTTATGATAAACGCAAACCTATTTGAAAAATACAATGATTTAGATAATTTAATTTTCGTAACAACAGATTTTCTTAATCCATCTAATTCAAGCCTTATGAATAGCTTGAAACATAGTAATGACAGGATCACAAAATATTGTACAAATGTTATTATAAATAATTTGAACCAGCCTCCAAGCAATTTCCCGAGCTTGGAATCTGTTCTTAAATCCATATAGCTTATCTATAGATGCATGTTGTAGAGAATAAAGTACCATTATTCACTTTGAATCAGTGTAAAAGAATTATAAATCAGAACGATAATTTAATGTATGCCTTACAATCAGCCGATAGATAGAAGAAATCCTGGCATGCTGATCTTTTTGTTAGACCAGTCTCAATCAATGAGGAGGCCATGGGGGTCGGACAGTACAAGGACTTTAAGTCAAGGAACTGCAGATGCGATCAATCATCTGTTGAGCAATTTTATAATCAAATCTACTAGAGACGAAGGTGTTCGTCATTATTTTGATATAGCTGTCCTAGGCTATAGGGGAATTACCATAGAATCTGCTATTACTCTGAAAACTTTGGATCAGTTACCAATATCAATTACTGAAATAGCCGACATAGCACATATCGAAGATAGAACGCAAATAGTTGAAGACGGTACAGGTGGATTAGTTGAGAAGCCAGTAAAAATCAAAACTTGGGTAAATCCAGTTTCTGAGGGAAATACACCTATGTGTGATGCACTAAATAAGTGCTATGATATTGTGTCCCAATGGACAAGTGCTCATCAGTCGTCATTCCCACCTATTGTCATAAACATTACCGACGGTGAGGCGACAGATGGGGATCCTGAACCAAATGCAGAAAGAATAAAGGAATTGAGGACATCTGATGGAAATGTCCTTCTTTTTAATATACACATATCACCTTCAAGTCCTAAACCTTTAGCATATCCGACTGATGAGGAAACGCTTCCTGATGATGAATTCGCAAAAAGGCTCTTTAGAATGTCTAGTTCCTTACCAGAAGTCTATGTGAACCGCTTAACTACGGATGGTTATGCTGTAGGGGACAGCTCTCGAGGATTTGTATTTAATGCGGATTTAGTTGCCCTCATCAATGCTGTAGACGTAGGTACACAAACTGCATTTCATATAGAAGCTGGATAAAGGTCTAACTACATTAGTGACAGATACTAATATACAACACTCCACTAGAATGTTCTGTATTCAGAAGGATGGCAATTCGCCTACTGAGAATGAAGACATATACAAGTCCAATGAAGAAAACTTACTCTTTGCGTTGGCAGATGGTGCAGCCGATGCTGTGTATTCCCGAAGATGGGCTACACTGTTGGCCGACAATTTTATTAATAATCCCTTTGAAATTGGAAAAACTCAAGAGATTTTTATAGATTGGCTAGAACCATTGCAAATACAATGGCGGACAGAAATAAATTGGGGAGATCTTCGGTGGTATGTCGAAGAGAAAGCTAGGCGAGGCGCATTTTCAACATTTCTAGGATTACGGATTACAGGAACGCAATTTGGTGAAATTGTTGATTCTGTTGCAATAGGTGATACTTGTTTATTTATTATACATGATAATAACATTACTTCTATGTTTCCGGTAATCAAAGTATCAGATTTTAGTAACACCACTCCTCTTTTGTGCAGTTATGAGAGATATAATACTAAAATTCAGCGATATCTGCAGACCTTTAGAGCAAATGTTACCAGAGGAGATTTAATTATTTTGGCTACTGATGCCTTCGCTAAGTGGATACTAGAAGATTCACAAGGTGGCCGCCGCACTTGGTCTCACATTCAAAATATGAATCAAATAGAATTTGAGGAATTGATAACTCGCTTAAGAGAATCAAAAAAAATACGTAACGATGACACGACTGCTGCTTGTATTTATCTTGAGTAATGTAAATCGATATTACTGCTAATAAAATTTGACAACATTATATTTTTTATCTCATAAAATATGCACTTATAAATGTCCCATATCAATGCATCCTAAGTATGAGTGACATCGCATGATGATGATAAATTTAGGTATGCTGTCTATCATGAGACGCGTGCCTCCTGGCATGTCTATACATTATTTTCTTCCTTTAATTTTTTCCAATTCCTATGCTGTTAGAGAATTTAATAGTGAAGTCCTTAATGTACTGTTTTAGCTAACACTAGCCAGAGATTTGAACCTACATAATCATTATGTTTGCTTTTGTAGCTTTTTATATTGAGACACTTTAGCAATCAATTCTTTTATCATCTTTTCGTGCTGAAATATTAAGAGTATAAATAATGATCCAGCTGAATAGTTTTCGCCTTTGGAGCTAGCAGCTCTAATGTAGTCTTTATTTTGTCCACATTCAGATAGCATCTTATTAAATAGAAGTGCATTTTCTTCCCTTAGAGCATATCTAAAGTCTTTCCATGTTTCGATCTCTTTAGCTATGATATCGACGTTGCCATTTTGTTCATTTTCTTCATTTTGGGTCACTTTCATTTTCATATTGAGTTTACATCCTTTTTAACAACAGAACCACAGAGGGAGAGGCCGGGGATGTATATATGTACTGGAATATACCCACGCGATACCTAATGAGCATGATCTCCATTTGGTCAGGGCTAGCACTTAGGTCTAATCTAGGAGAAGACGACCAGATGCCTTGCTATGGGTAGGGGCGCGTATTAACACTTTGGCCATGGCTTAGCAATGCCGCGCCTCTAAGGTCGCGCGGATACTTCGTTCACTCTTTTTCAATAGCACTATCTATTTACTCGCAATCAGTTGTCTTTAAGCTGAGTTGGTACTAGTATTTTTATCAGCCTTACAATAATACACATTCCTTGTTATTATTAATGGTAATACCTTGTCATATGTTTATTTTTTTTCTGACTATTGTAACATCAGAATTAGAGCAATAATAAAATTCCAAGCCATAAATTACTATTCTATAGGAGATTAGTATATGATAATTTAGTAAATCCCTTATCATCGTCGTAATATCCAGCTTTAAAATACAAGCCCATTTGTGGTGGAGATGCAAATCCCCCAACTAACACCTTTCCATCGGGAGGCTTACTATCTTTACGACCTATCCAATCTTGGATATAGATGTGGAGAGGTCGAAAAGGACCTGAATAAGTTGACTAGAAAAAAGTGGTGGCAAGATCTCAAATACTTGTTCCGTGGCAAACAAGCGAAGTTAGAAAGAGAGAAGGCGTTAAGAAATTTGAAAAACAGAGTGACCGGCTGGTTCGTACACGATAAACAGGTATATCAAGAGATGCACAGACTGCAGAATAACTTAACGATGGGATTGACCGAATCTAATGATCTCCTGGTGAGCGACTGGACGATAAGCGTAGAATAACCTTCGGTTATATTGGCGAAGACAACGAAGTAGTAAATGTAAAAATTCCAATCGACTCGGTTGAAATCTAATAATAATTTGATCCTTTATTCCTAAGGATAAAGCGTATTTGTAGAGGATACACAGAGAGGCCAAGCAACACGTCTGCTAATTATCATCGGAGATAGTTATAAAACTGTTAATGAGTGCATTAAACACTAAAAATATATCCACAGATTCCCATATTGAGAATGCATTAAGCACTTAAAATACGATGAGTAGCGCGAGCTAAATTCAATCTATTAAACTGCTTTTCATGTTTCAAGGGGGATACGTGTCCCATAACCTCGATATTCAGTGGTATGTCGTACGGCCAGCAGAAAGTCCAGACGTTGAAGGACGTCATATTTAGACCTATGCGTTGACCTACTATGATGTAAATGCAGATAGTATAGTTAATCCTTTGCTCAAGTGACACTGTACTGTAGTTCGTGGGCTTATTTTGATATTCTAACTCTTTTTTCCTGGCCTTATGGAGCAGATTGATGCTTTCAATTAGATCTGCGCTGTGCCGCCATCGACGAATAGCTCGATGCCGGTAACGAAGCTGGAATCATCAGATGCCAGAAAGAGCGCAGCGGTCGCAATCTCCCGTGGCTGGCCTATTCGACCCATTGGGATTATGGAAACAAATTCATCCTTCAATTCCTGAGCCCCATCAAATATCGCCGTATCTATGGTGCCGGGACTGATGACGTTGACCCTGATCCTTCCTTTGAGCTCTGCAATCCATGTTCGTGCGAAAGAACGGACAGCTGCTTTGCTGGCGCTGTAGACTGTGGTGCCAGGAAATCCCTTCACTCCAGCAATAGAACTATTCAGAATGATTGACCCGCCGTCCTTCATAAGCGGCAGAGCCTTTTGTACAGTGAACAAGGTCCCGCGAACGTTGACGTTGAAAGTATCGTCAAAGCCTTTCTCGGTAATGGAGCCAAGTGGCTTACTGAGCTCGCCAACACCGGCGCTAGCAAAGAGAACGTCAATGTGATCCTTCTCCTTTTTGACTATATCAAACAGACGATCTAGGTCTGCAAGATTGCCGGCATCGCCCTGAACGCCTGTGACATTCTTACTGATTTCTTTGATTGCTTTATCGAGCCTTTCTTGGCCGCGGCCAGTGATGAAGACATAAGCACCTTCCTCGACAAATAATTTAGCGGTAGCTAGTGCCATCCCACTGGTAGCTCCTGTAATAACGGCTACTCTATTCTCTAATTTTTTTGACATGGATTAAGATAGGTATAATGATTGAAATAAGTTGTGTGTGATATGTCTTAGTCCAGCGACCACATAGTCCATACAAGTACATCCAATTGATGATAATATTGCCGGAGGAAAGTGAAATGAATAATGCCGAACATGACTTTGGTCATGGTATCAATAACACAGGCGGTAGATTCATATCATATCTTCCTTAGCTTTTTCTATTTCTATTCTATCGCTGCTAATCACTGGATTCTTTGACTATATCCACGTCTTTCGACTGAGACACATGCTCTATTGAGGTATCTGTATCGCATACTTGCTTCGCTTTCTTATCAGAGTATGTATCAGACACCAGTCATTTGGTTTGATTTTGTTGTTAGCCAGTTTGCCGGCGAAGATCTTCAAGTAGTTATAATATCTACAGACCAAGCCAAATTGTTGGCCCTCTCGGCGCTATATATATAGCTTAGTCAGAAGATATTATATCATATAGTAAATTGACTGTTCTAGATCCGTGGGAACGAACTGTATATTGCCTTTTTTGCAATTCTATGGCTACGTTAAAGCCAACCAAGACTAGACGCATAATGCTAAGATGTAACGTGTGCGGCGCTCTCGTATTCGCCAATGGGATACTATCACAACAGAGAATCCAGACATTGCGAGATTTCAGATTTACACCTGTGCGTGACATAGTATAAAGTAATGCCCATAGTATAGTCAATTCTCGCTCAAGTAACACTGTATCGTAGTTTGCAGGCTTAGATTAGTGTTTCTTGATTTGATCGCCGGCGAACAGTATCAACACAAAAAAGGACATGGTAATTGCTTCCAGAAAAGGAATACTTGATGGGTAAACATTTTTCGTAATTACTAACACTGGAAATACATCATTGTTGATGATGTGAAATCTTTCATTGTAGCCTACGCCGACGTCTTAACATGAATTCAATGTGGTTGCATTAGGATATAATGTGATTAGTATTCATAATTCCAATAATTAGTTAATGTATATACTTGTGATTTGAGCATGTGGACCCCTAACTTGGACAAACTAATAGGCTTATTCTTTTGTCTGGCGGTTGCTGCTCAATCAGATTTATTGGATCAACATTGAAATATTAGTATCATTTAGTTTGCAGTTAGATATGAGTGATGAGAGGGAGAAGAAGAACAAATTACATGATTCCCATACAGATACTTCACCTAGCTCTGAGCCTTCTTACTCGTTAATAGATCCAAACCCGTCTTTAATTGATATAGATGGTAATTTAATCATTAATATAAATCTGGCTGCAAGCCTCACAACATATCGTAATGGAACTATAGCTGATGGCGTTTCAAAACTAATTCTAATTGTTAAATCTAAGAATTCGTTACAGTTTTCCATCAATGGCACAACAAATGGAACGTTAAGTTCACTTAAGCAAGCATCGGAAGATAATAATAATTCAGCATTTACTGTTAAAGACAGTCCTCATAATACCAGTAATGGAAAATCAGTTGTCGCTGTTGTATATACTCCCCCAGATTCTTTTAATCAAGATATGGGTAGTAATAGGACCGTCAAAGTTAATGTCTCTAATCCAAATAATAATTCTACTAGCCAACCACTTGATATTCCAATACAACTCTATCGTCCCCCTGTAGTTCTAGTCCATGGCCTGTGGATCAATTCAGATATTACATGGGTACAAACCAAGTTTACTAATAGTTTGGCCTGCTATGGTTTTTACTATGCCTTTGCTGACTATGAAGAGCATAATTCTGAAACCTTTGATCCAATTGATAAAACATTTGGAAATTATGGAATAGATTCAATTAGAAATACAATACACAAGGCACTTCAAGACCATCATCATTTCTTAATAGCAGCTTCACAGGTAGATATAATAGCTCACAGTATGGGTGGGCTGATGGCTCGTGGCTTTGTACAGCAGCCTGATTATAAGAGAAAGGAAAACTACCTGAAAGGATCAATTCACCGCTTGATAACTATTGGCACACCACATTTCGGAGGGCCATTGTCAAGATTTCTGTATGAACATATTGATGATTGGTATTTCTATGATGGCATAAAACCTAATAGATATCGAATAGAAAAAGTTGATCCAAAGAAATTGAGAGACATTTATTCTGATCTTAAGATTTCTATTGATAAAGGTGCTATTGAAGCTTTGATTCCTAACAGTATCGCTTATTCTCACTTACATCAAACTAATGTTAAATCATACGCTATTGCAGGCAATTATAGACCAAATGCTACTAAAAGCCACGATTATCAAGAAGCATATTATATAGCTGTAGTAGATCCTACTGATTTTGATCTTGATAAAGATGCTTTTGAGGGTTGTGACAACGACCTTCTAGTAAGTATAACTAGCCAACTTGGTGGCCTTACAAAGCAAATTCGCCAACAAAACAGCAATGATGTTCCAAATCATAGTGCAATATATTGTAATACCGTCCATGTAGAACTTTTCATAAAAGGTAATGATAATATATTCTCGGAAACGAATTCACCACATATTCAAAAAGACGTCATTAGACTGCTCAGCTCTGATAGCAATAAATTTGCTGATGCTATTGGAATAGACTCCCCAACTGGTTCCTCCAAATAGTAATTTTTGTGACTTATTGTAGTATCACTCTTTGTCCAATGTAACTCATTCATAGTTAATAACGCTGGTAACGTTAGATATCAGAGTTTGCACTTTTACGATCATAACTTCTTCTTTATTAAAGGTTGACATAGTTTCCAGATCACTCGTTTTGCATTGCATATCTTCGAGAATCTCACGTGTACTCATCATACTGTCTACACTATGACCAATTTCATTGCACCCTTTCGACGCCCGATCAAGCCACTGGAACTTCCCCAGAGGACATCTAGGCCTCGTGCGTAGGTAGAGTATGGTAGATGTCATCGTCGGAGAGTGCGAATGCGCTCATACCCAGCGCCTCGCGAGGTATGTGTCGGGACCTCGGTTCCGGTCATGGCCTCGTAATCACCTGCCCAGGATTTCGAGGATGGTAAGTCGAGGCGCGATCGAATTCAGTCTTAGCGACCCCGGGTCGGATTTCGTTGTGAGTGTGCTATAATTATAGTCTATGCTGTCGGACCGCTGTTCCTATATGAATGAGGTATTGAAGTCGTAGTTGAAATCGCTATTCAGTGATGACGTACATGTGCACTCTCTGAGAGTGCAGAAAGCTAGGTACGCGATGTTCAACATGGCTTTGAATCTGATCACGATGACGCCGGCGAAAGTCTCATACACTATCATAAATCCTGTGAAGCCGAACTATCACACAATATTCTCTTGGCGCTATATATAGCTTAGTTGTAGGATATTATATTATAGTAACTTGTCTGTTATCGATTCATGGGAACGAACTGTGCATTGTCTTTTCTGTAACGCTATGGCAACACTCAAGCCTACCAAGACCAGACGTATAATGCTGCGATGTAACACGTGTGGCGCATTAATTTTCGCTAACGGAATAATATCACAACAAGCAATTCAGACATTGAAAGATTTCATATTTCGACCTCTATCTGGAGTGCTTCAATGAACATCATCTAGGGTATACAAGATCAGCAATCAAGCCGTAATAATATTAACAGGATTTATATAATGGTGGGAAAAGTTAGTCATCCAATAGGTCGTCGCATTATTAGAAATTGTTCGGAGACACTGAGATGTCTGGAGAAAATGAGTTTCCCGTACTTTGGCTAACATTGATAGTGCTTCCACCTGCGGTTCCTCCCTTAATGCTCTGTCTTAGTCCACTCTCAAAATCTCCTGGCATACTATCTTGCCAAATTACATAGACATTATTACCAGATACAGCTATAGCAGGTGATTGTGATAA